>PWMO01000120.1 GCA_003558175.1 Spirochaetaceae bacterium | reverse complement strand
GGGCCGCATCCAGCGTGTTAGAGATAACCAGTCGCTGATACGGGAAGAGATAACTCACGCCGAGCAGTTGTGAAGCCGCTTCAACAAGCGGATCATGCGGCACGGCTGAGGGTTCCGAAGCGTCTGCCTCATGCAGTATTTGGTTTCCGGCCTGTTTCATGCACCTGAATACCACACCAAACGGACTGCTGCTTCAGTTTTTGTCCCGTCTCCGGCGGTTCCTTGTTGCGGCTGCACCGGTGGCTTACTGCGGCTGCACCGTCTGGGGCCGCCTGGTGGCCAGCAACCCGCACGCCGCCTCGATGTCGAGGCCACGGGTTGCGCGTACCGTGGCGGTGAGCCCGTGCCGTTCCAGCTGTGCGCGAAACCGCTCGATGCGAGCCGGTGACGACGGTTGCATGTCGTTGCCCGGCCAGGGGTGAAATGGGATCAGATTGACCCGGGTGTGCATTCCCGACAGCAACTGTGCCGTCGCGTCCGCGTGAGAGAGCGAATCGTTGATATCGTGCAGCATGACGTACTCGAACGAAACCCGTCTCCTGTCTTCTCTGGCGCGCTCGCGCAGCATGGCGACCAGCTCGTTGAGATCATAACCGCGAGTTCCCGGCATCAGCTCCCGGCGCTGCTGCTGAAACGGAGTGTGGAGGCTTACGGCCAGTCGGACGTCACACCGTTTTAGTAAACGGGCCAGCGGCGCCGGTTTGCCCACCGTGGAGAGCGTCACCCGGCGGTTGCTCAGACCGTAACCGTGGGGACTTGTGAGCAGCTCCACCGAGTCCACTACCGCGTTGAGGTTGTCCAGCGGTTCACCCATCCCCATGTAGACAACGTTGGTGATATGCTCGCGTTCCGGAATCGAGCGGTACTGGTTCAGGATTTCGCCTGCCGAAAGGTTCCCCCTCAGCCGCATCGCACCGGTGGCGCAAAACGTGCAGCCTACGCGGCACCCGACCTGCGAAGAGATGCAGAGCGTCATCCGCTCGCCCTCCGGGATCAGCGCGCTTTCCACCACGTCACCTCCATCCGTGGTAAATGCGTACTTCTTCGTTCCGTCGGCCGATACTTTGCAGTCCGTCGGAGAGCTGACCCGCACTTCGGCCAGTTCGGCAATCCTGCGCCGGTCGGTCAGGGAAACGTTGGTCATCTGGTCCAGGCTGTCTGCGTGGTGGCGATACAGCCACTCAGCGATCTGGTTGGCCCGGTAGCGGGGCATCTCCAGACGCTGAATGAAAGCGCGGAGGCTTTCCTGCGGCATACCAAAGAGATTGATCTTTGCGGAATGAACGGCGCTCACGTCGAAAGAATACGCGGAATCGGCTGCCGGTGTCAAAACTGGGCCAACTGCGCTACACTGCGTTCGAGGCAGTGAGCAGCATGCAGCAGGTGGAACCGGTAACGCCGATATCCCGCGACATCACCCAGATACTTCAGCTGTTTGAGATGATTTCCCGCGTCCCGCGCCGGTCCGGAAAGGAGGAGCGCGTTCGCCGAACGGTGAGGGATTGGGCGGAAGGCAACGGCTTCGAGACCGCCGTTGACGACGTCGGGAACCTTCTGCTGCGCGTTCCTTCCTCAGCGCGTTGCGCTGACGCACCGGTGGTGGTGCTCCAGGCGCACCTCGATATGGTGTGCGCAAAGCGCTCCGGCTCGGTACACGACTTCGATACCGATCCAATTCTGCCGTGGCGTGACGGTGACTGGTTGCGTGCCGCAGAGACCACGCTCGGCGCCGACAACGGCATCGGCGTTGCCATGGCCCTCGCGGCAGCGACGCCGTCGCTCGGCGTCCCACACCCGCAGCTGGAGTTGCTGTTCACGGTGGACGAGGAGGAGGGGCTGCGCGGCGCTTCCGGGTTGAAGCGGTCGTTCTTGAAGGGCCGCTTGCTGATCAATCTCGATTCAGAGTCGGATGGAACGGTGACCATCGGCTGTGCCGGTGGCGCCGGTATGGTGCTGACCCTGCCCGCACCCGCGGTAACGGTTGGTGAGGAGAGTCGGACTGAAAAACCGGCCTGGCGGCGAGGTTCGCAGGCACAAAACCGGGATCAGCAGCTGGGTATGCGGCTTTCGGTTGCCGGGCTGGTGGGCGGGCATTCAGGTACCGACATTCACCGCGGCCGGGCAAATGCCAACGCACTGCTCGGGCGGCTGCTGGAGGCCTTTGCCGCGGTGCCCGGTTTTCAGTTGGCGCACCTTGAAGGCGGCAGTGCACACAACGCGATCGCACGCGAAGCGCGGGCCGAGTTTGCCCTTCCTGCGCAAGACTATGCGCGCTGCCGGCAGCGGGTGCTGCAGTGCGCCGACGCCATCCGCGCTGAGTACCGTGACACCGACCCGGGTCTGCGCATCGAGTTCGGCGTGCTTAAGGGGAGCTACCACGGTGCGGCGCCGGAACTGCAACGGGTCCACGCAGAACAGGGTGCGACGGCTGAAGGGCCGCTGCAGCTCAGAAGTCACGCGAGCAGCGTCCAGGCGGTACGGCTTCTTACGGCGCTGCCGCACGGGGTGTACCGGACGACCGACAAGCGCAACGCAACGGCCCCCGCAACCGCCCCCGCAACTCCAGCCGCAGGCGGGAGTGCGGCAGTAGAAACCTCGTCCAACCTGGCCGTTGTATCCTCCACCGATGCAGCAATCGAGATTGTGGCAAGCCTGCGCAGTTTCTCGGCCGATCGGCTGGGGGAGCTTGGGGCGTTGCACCGATCGATCGCCGCCGCCAACGGCGCGCAGATTCGAACTGAGGGGGCCTATGGCGGCTGGACATCCGACCCCGATTCCGAGCTGGTACAGCAGTGCGTGGGCGTGTACCGCCGGTTGTTTTCCTGCGATCCTTCAGTTGAGGCGGTCCACGCCGGCCTGGAGTGCGGCGTGATTGCACAGGCGTATCCGGAGATGCAGATGGTGTCGCTCGGGCCAACGATCCTTGACGCGCACACTCCCGACGAGCGACTGAGCCTGCCGTCACTCGAACGGACCTGGCGCTTTCTCACCGCGATCCTGGCTTCCTACTGCAGTTCCGCGGGCAACTCACTGCGGTAAGCGGGGTCGGCTCCGGGGCGTGAGCAGGTAACCGCGGCCACCTGTGCCGCAAACGTGAGTGCGGCTTTCGCCTGGCGTTTGTCCAATTGGCTGACGGCGGCAAGCGAGAGCAGGTCGTGATCGTGGAGCCAGGCCAGCAGCCCGCCGTGAAAGGAGTCCCCCGCCCCAACGGTGTCCGCCACCTTGGTAACAGGGGCCGGCACGCCGACATGCAGATTGCTTGAAAAAGCAAGCGAACCGGACGCACCGCAAGTAACCACAACCAGCGCCGTGCCGGCTTGTACCAGGCTGCGAGCGGCCTCTTCAAGCGGCAGGTCCGGATAGAGCCATTGCAGGTCATCATCGCTTACCTTGACGATGGTTGCGTGCGCTGCCAGTGACAGGAACCGCTGCATATATGCCGGTCGATCGCTGATGAGGTTCGCCCGGATATTGGGGTCGAAGGAGAGCACTCGACGGCCCGCTTCACGCAGGACGAATTGGCTGATGGTGGTTGCCCCGGGCTCCAGCAGCAGCGAGATGGAGCCAAATGCGAGGCAGGAAACCGAGGCGGGCAAATCGGCCGGAGTATCGTCAGCGGAAAGGCTGCGGTCCGCCGATCCGTTGGCGAAGAAGGCGTAGCGCGCTTCTCCCTGCTCGTTGCGGCGCACGAAGGCCAGCGTGGTGGGCTGCTCACCCCGTGCAACATAGGTTGTTGCCACCGAGTTGCGGTTCATTGCTTCCATGATCTGGTCGCCAAACAGATCGCGCGAGACGCGGCTGAGAAAGCCGGCGGGCGCGCCCAGACGCGCCACGGCGACCGCGGTATTGAACGGAGAGCCGCCGACAGCGGGAGTGTAGCACTCCGCTGCGTTGGCGCCGCGAGTCGAAGCGGCAGCGACGGTCGGAATAAAGTCAATCAGCGCTTCACCACAACAGAGAATCACATGGTCCTCCCGACTACGGCGGCGTCTCTCTTCGGTCCGACCGTGACTGCGTCTGGACCTGCGGCCGGGGCAGCGGGGTTCTGAGCCCGGACTCGCTTTAGTTCCGTGCGTGGCACCCGAACGGGGTAACCGCCGATAGTTCCTGCACCCAATAATGGTTCAACGCAGTCGAAAGCGCAAGGCGTCATCTGTATACCTTTTATATAGATTGGAGCCTTTCCTCTTGAAAGGATACTCGAGGTGCCATATACTTGCTGCAAAGAGGGGACACATGAGTAAGACGGTACTTGTGGTGGACGATTCCTCGGCTATCCGCCAGAGCGTGGCATTTGTGCTGGATCAGGCCGGCTATTCGGTCGTGCAGGCGGAAGACGGACTCGACGCCCTTTCCAAACTGGACGGCACACAGTTTCAGCTCATCATAACCGACGTCAATATGCCCAGGCTCGACGGGATCGCTCTAACGGCCAAAATACGGGAAAACCCGGACTACAAGTTTGTACCAATCGTTGTTCTGACGACCGAGTCCCAGTCCTCCAAGATGGACGAGGGCAAAGCGGCGGGTGCGACGGGCTGGATCGTCAAACCGTTCAATGCCGACAAGCTGCTGGCGGTTGTAAAGAAGCTGGCAGGCTGATCCGCCGTTGCGCCGGCCGCGGCGAGCAGACTTGCGGTGGCAGCTATGACAACTCCCGGTTCGATTCTTTCAGATACACGCTTCACGCCTGTTCGGTGCAAAGTGTGTCAAATTGACCCTTACCTTTCATGGTTCCTGTTTCCGGTTGACTCTTCTGCGTTTGTGTGGCCGTCAAACAGTGCGATGGTGGCCACACTCCCTTTCCTTAAGTTGTTTCTAACAAAACAATTGTATCGAGATTTCTCCGCCGTCGCGAACCACGGAATTCTTGGCACGATAAATGCTACATACTCCGGTATAAGAAAACTGAGCGCTCTACGCAGCGCACACAGGTTACAGGAGGAAAAGCATGAGATACATACTGACCCGAACCGGCACTCCGGCAGCAACCCGGTCTTACTCGCGTACGTCACTGGAGTCGCTCTTTCCGCGAACGGCGGAATGGGACCGGCGGACACCGGCGGTCGATATACATGAAGAGGAGGGGCGCTACGTCCTTGAGGCCGAGCTGCCCGGAGTTGCTGAAAGCGATATCGAGGTGAAGCTCGAAGACAGCCTGCTGATCATTCACGCTACGCCAAACCGAGACGCCGCTCAGGAAACTTCGCACGGGAACGGCAACGGTTCACGATACCTGGTGCGCGAGCGAGCGCAGCGTGAGTTTGGAAGGAGCTTTGTGCTGCCAAAGGATGTTAATCGTGACGCGATCAAGGCGCACCACCGCAATGGAGTGCTGACCCTGACGCTGGATAAGGTCGCGGCATCAAAACCGCGGTCAATCCCCATCCAGAACTGACGGAACTGACGGAACTGATCGGACGCTTTCAAGGCGGTTCGCCTCAGACGAACCCAATTGCGACCGATCAGAAGACTATGACTCTATGCCTCCCGTGCCACGCGTGGGAGGTTTTCTTTTTTCGTCCGGTTGCCGATACTGTAGCGGGGGCCCCTGATGCTGTCGTCACAATTGGTTTACGCGCTGATTCTCTCAGTTCATCTGGTTGCTCCGCAGGTGGCCGAGTTCAACGTGGAAGTGCTGGAGGCGGGCAGGGTGGTGGATACCGTCGCCGTCTCGCGGCGCGCGGCCGTCTACCGGTATCACAGCGTCGAGCGGGAGGAGCTTCTGTTTGAGGTAGAGCGCTCCGGCCTGTACGGACAGTTCTTTCTGCTGTTTGAACCGGGCGAAGAGCAGCCCACCGTTGTAGACCTGGGAGAGGCGTTTGAAGAGCTGAGCCGGATTCCGGTTGCGCGCGACCGGATTGACGTGCTAGAATGGCGCTTGCGCCGTGGACGGGGCGTGGTCTACCTGGAGATGCCGGATATCGCCACGATTCTGGTTATCCACTCCGAGGCCGTCCCCCATGGCTGGATATTCGAGCCGCCGCGGGAACCGTGGGCGCGCTAGTAACGCGGTAGTAACAGAAGAGCCCGCGGCGTGATGCCTCCACGGATGCAGCACCAGCTCGCGGCAAGACACAACCGGAGATCAGCAGTGAAACCACGTGCAATCATGTTTGTATGCCAGGGAAACGTATGTCGAAGCCCGCTGGCTCAGGCGCTGTTCGAGCACATGGTCGAACAGCGGGAACTGCAGAAGCGCTACGGGGCGGATTCCACCGGCGTCAGTTCCTACCATGTCGGCGAGGACGCCGACCGCAGAATGCGCGAGACGGCGGCCCGCCGCGGAGTATCGGTTCGGCATCGGGCGCGCGCAATCACCAGGCGTGATCTATCCGACTTCGACCTGGTTCTCGCGATGGATCGGGACAACTTCTCAATCCTGCAGCGAATGGCGCAGGACGACGAGCAGCGCGCGAAGATCAGGATGTTTCGGGAGTTTGACCCGCAGCAGAGCGCCGACCTCGAGGTGCCCGATCCGTGGTACGGCGGCATG
>PWMO01000447.1 GCA_003558175.1 Spirochaetaceae bacterium | reverse complement strand
TCTTCCGTGTTGATGCTAAAAGCGGCTGCAGGATCCGGGGACCTTAGCACGGCGTCTCGTGCTGAAAGACGATCCAGAACCTCCCGGGTTAGCCCCCCGATTATACGCCGCTCGCCGATGGTGTCGTGCAGGCTGTGCCATATATTGACATTGCCCGCCGTTGCGACGCCGCCAAAGCAATTTTGTTTCTCGACAACGGCGACCCGCAGGCCGTGCCGGGCCGCACGTACTGCGGCAAACACACCGGTACAGCTGCCGCCAATTACCACAAGATCGAACTCATTGATAACAGGTGTTTTTCTCGAAGGTTCTCTGATGGTATCCATAGAATTTCCTCAAAAAATAAACACTACGCCGGATGTTTTACGCGTCCCCAGCGGCGCATCTGCTTTGTCAGGCGGCGCTTCGCGTATGTGAATACAGCCTGTCTGCGTGCGTACGCACGCAGACAGGCACCACTGGAAATGCGTGAAATAACCGGATTAAGTCCGTTTCCGGCATCAAATTCTCGTTTTAAGCACTGAAAACAGCATGAAAAAAGCATAAAATAATGAATAGACAGTTGTTGCTTGGGAACGGCACCTGTTGATACTGTCAAGCGTCGCCTCAATTGGATGGTTCGGCAGCTTATCCCCAGCGTCCTCGTTCATGCACACTCTTGATGACATGGCGGATAACCTTCGGATTTGCTCTCCCGCAAGGAATAATGACCATCGCGTTTCTCCAATCTCCGATCCCCTCGAACAGACTGCCAAGGAACGTGTCAAGGATACCCTTGTCATCGCATAGAAGCGCTTCGGCGGGTACGCGGAACATTGCCGCTGTGCGACCATCCAGGGCTTCGCGTGCTTCCGGCACTGACGTGTTTCCCATTGCATCAGGTGTTGTAAGACAATGAATAGCGTCCGCATCAACATCGGCAAGATGCGGCAGGAAATCACGAATCGAGCCGCACATGTGGATTGCAAACAGCTTACCGTGTGAATGGCATATCTCGGCGTATTCTTTGAGCGCTGGAACGGCATACTCTCTGAACATATCCGGAGAAACCAAATTCGTGTCCAGATCCTCGGTACAGCGAATAACTTCACACGGAGTTTGTGCCGCTGCTTCGTACCAACGGCAACCTGCCGCTTGCATGATTCGCATCGTAGAGATAACTTCGTCAGGGGCGTCGAACAGATCAAACGTTACCTGTTCAAGACCCGCATATGATGAGATTAGCGAGTAGAGAGGGCTGCTTTGTCCTCCCCCGAGTATGACTGTTCCTTTCTCGCCTACCCTTTCGATCTCTCTGCCCACTGCGGAAGAGCCCGCCTCGAAAGTCATGGCGCCGAAATAGTCCCTCAGCAAGCGATAGTCGTCTGCTCCCCCGACAAAAAACTTGCTGTGGACGGTATTCACGATTGGACCGGGTTTTGCGTGACCTTGCGGCATATCTCCGAAATCGGGAGAGTCCAGATAACGGACCCTGACTTCCTCGCTGAGAGAACCTGCGGGAATTGACAGCGTTGAGCGTCGGTTTTTGTCATCTCCTTCCGTATTGATGCTGTACCCATCGGGGAGCCTCCTCTTTACAGAGAACACCTCGTACAGGATATCGCCCCCCACGAATTCGCTGATCCGCAGACGATCGATGGGCTCGGTCAACAAAGCGCAAGGCAGATATCCGGGCAGATTGTTGGCATTGGCTATATGCACGCACACCGGCATCCACGAGGGTGAATCTCCTGAGAGCATGGCCATCAGGTTTTCTTTAGAGGTTATCATCCATTCTCCTCTTGCCCAAAGCCGCGGGTGAGGCGCGGTTTTAGCCGTCGCCTCCACCCCGCTTGTTGGGAAATTGGTTTGTTCGTGGCTCAAGACTCCAGAAATCATCGACGATTCCAGCCCGTTCCAGCATCTCGGCAACCATTTCAAAATCAACGTCATAGCGAGCAGAGTGACAGTCTGAACCGATACTCAGACAAACGCCCTGCGACTGCAGTGCGGCCAGGTATTCCAGGTAAGCAGGGACAAAGCCCTCCGGGTAATGCGGATTCAGCAGATTAGCCCCAATGTTCATCTCGACCTTGGTGCCAGACTCTATGACTGCGGCAGCAAATTCGTCATGCATCGAGCGGGGGATGACCCCGAAGTCGTCAAACCAGGGCTCGACTGAGTAGTTCCCATTGCTGTCCTGCCAGTGTCCCATCCACCACCAGGGATGGGCGACAACATCTACGAGGGGATGAGTTGCCAAGAACATATTCTGACGGTGGTAATCCCGGATGACGACCTGCCTCTCCAAGGAAACGTACATCGGCCAGTGTGTGCCGCCAACAACATATTCGATCCCATAAGTCCGGATGTCGTTTGCCGTGATCCCTATGGCCAAGTCGCAGCCTGCCTTGCCTCCCGATCGCAAACCGTACACGGGTTCGCCATGCTCCCCGCGTGCAATTTCCTCAATCTCCCATTGAGACACACAGCTCACTTCAACGCCAAAATGGAAGCGGGGAGAAGGGGCGGCCGAGAGAAACTCCGATCGGGATTTTGCAATGTCAGGCAGGTTGTAGGGGGTGTGCAAATGATCCGTCAGTCCGAAATCGCGGATGCCTTTGTTCTCCGCCCCGCAGACAAGATCCGCAATGGTCATGCATGCCTGATCGCACGAATTTCGTGAATGGATATGCCAGTCGGATAGTATTCTCATTTCGTCAAAGGCCGATGTTTTACGGTATCTTTACCCGTGGGGTTCAGTCTGGACATGTGTCGCCGCGGGTCTTCGGGGGCGCCTCCGCTTCGATACATCCACCTGGTGAACTGTTTCAGTGCAGCCGGGTATGCGTTGACAGTGCTCACTCATAGGCCCTGCGCTTCCTTCATGTGTTGAAGGGCAGTCTTGACCCGGCTGGCGTCAATGTCGCTCCACCAGCGCGCCCCTGCAGCCTCCAGCAGTCTCCTTGCCCTGCCCGCCCTCTGCTGAATATGGCGTTCTGTATTTTCTCAGGCGCCGATTCTTTTTCGTTTGCCGCCGAACTAATACTGGACATACCACCTGTCGGATTTGGTAACCTTACCTGCGGCGTTCCTGCGTTTCAGCCTTTCCAGCGTTGTCATGACCTTGCCTCAATCATAACATGTGTGCCACTTGTGTGGCATTCTATCGTCACTTTTGGTCATTATAGGCAATAGGCCGCAACACCGCAAGGGAAAAGAAAAAACCCTCTCAGGCTTTTGAAACGGCCTGAAAGGGCTTTTTTTGATGGTACCCCCTGCAGGATTCGAACCTGCGACCCACGGATTAAGAATCCGTTGCTCTGCCGGCTGAGCTAAGGGGGTAGTGAGTTTTAATTATTTCCAGCTGTGATCTGCCTCGTTAATCTCCGGATATTATATATAATTGGTTCGCATCAGTCAATGTGAAGGCAGCTGACCTGCCGTATCTGAATAGTTTTTTTCGCGGCAGTTTATTTTACCGAAGATTGCTGCTTAAAGGATGATACAGGTGAGATGAAAAATAGGGTGTGTTATCATACTTTAAAAGCATAATGGGTGAGGAAAGAGAGAAGTTTTAGGAATGGGGCAGTTAATCATGAATAAAACAGGTTTATGTACGATAGCTTTTCGTGAACGGGAACTTGAAGATGTACTGCTGCTGGCTTCAAATGCCGGGTTTGATGCTATAGAGCTCTGGGGGAAAAGGCCACATGATCCGGAGGATGAAAAAGAAGCTTGCAAAGTAAAAGAAAAGGCGGCCGATATGGGCCTGGATATTGGGGTGTATGGATCTTACCTGAGGGCAGGAGATTTGCAGGATGAAAATGAGGTAGCTTCTGTTTTCAGCAAGGCAGCTGTTTTGGGAGCTCCACTCATCCGGGTTTGGGCGGGTAACAAATCCGCTCTGGAGGCCGATGACTCCGATTGGAACAAGTGTCTGGAGGACTTTAGAACTCTGTGCAGATACGCTGAGTCTGAAGGTGTAAACCTGGCTGTCGAGATGCACGAGGATTCTCTCGCCGATACGGCTGCGGGAGCCAAAAAAATAGTTGAAAGTATTGATTCACCATGTTTGGGCCTTAATTACCAGCCACTTGCCGATATGCAAACAGATGAACAGGAGAGGCTGAAGGAGGTTGTTCAGTACGTGGTGAATGTCCATGCCCAGAATTGGACAAAATCTTCCGGACAGCGTCGGCAATCACTGATAGGGGAGGGCTTTTTCGATTATAAATGCATTTACAGAATACTCCGGGATGCTGGTTTTCACGGCTATATGGAAGTTGAATTTGTACGCGGAGATGGTTCTGAAGCTAAGGAAAGAGCATTAAAGCAGGATTTTGTTTATTTAAGAGAACTTGTGAATAAGGTGTAAAACCGACACTGTGCGCTGGTCAGGTGCCGGTTGAAATACGTTAAATAACCGGTCCGAAGTACTTTTATTCATCTCATTAATGAGCGCAGGTGCGCTCAGCCCGGTTATTTCACGCGTTCCCAGCCTGCCTGCTGCAGGCAGGTGGTACAGCTGCGCGAAAGGCAACCGCCACTTCGCTCTTTGCCGTTGCCGTTATTTTAATTCTTTTCAGGCCGCTGCTCGCGAAGATATTTCTCCATCTCCCCGCCAATCTTAGACAGTGCATTTGACGCCTAATAAGCCTATTGATAAAATAGGAATGATAGGTTTTAAGGAGATGTCTTCGGTCGTACATGAGACAGTCTTAAGAATTGGAAGTATAAAAGCCGATGCAGGCGGGCGCTGAAGTTATCGGAGATATTCTGGAATTGGCGCGGTACCGCATTAAAGGGGGGGAGCGCTGGACAGTTTTAGCCGATGATATGATCCGTGCTGAAGGCGGTTTATCTTTCTGGCGCTTGAGATAGCCGGGTTAGTGTTTTTAGTTTGAAACGGAGAAAAGTTTTTCTGTCAGGATTTTGTGAGAATAAGGTATTATGCAATTTTATGGTGGATATGACATCCGGCTGGCCGGGAAACCGTCTGCGGTGCTGCAGGAGCTGCCGGAGCCCGAATCCCTGCATATTCCGCTCTGGAGCCGCCGGTTCAGTTTTTCCAAGCTGGAGGTCAGCGAGGGGGAAAGGGTGGAGCAGGGGCAGGTAATCGCCAGGGATACGCAGAATTTTTCGGTTCCGCTGCTTTCCCCGCGCCGGGGAACTGTATGTCTGAACAAGTACGAGAACCACATCACGCTCGAAGATATTGAAAGCGCCGGGGAAGAACCTTTCGATCCTGATAACCTCCAGACGCATGTATCTCATGGACGCTGGGGGGTGGGAGGCATGAAACGCTTTCAGCTCAAAGAGCAGGGCATCTGGGAATTTTTTTCCGACGCCCATACCGGGGCACTTCCCGATCCTATGGCACAGCCAGGCGGCGTTATAGTCACCACCCTTAACCTGGAACCTTTTGCGGCCCGCGGCAAAGTGCAGCTCGAAAGGAGACTGAATAGTTTCACCCGCGGCCTGGAACATCTGCAATCGCTGCTGGAATATCAGCCTATTTACCTTATTATGCCGGAAATTGATTCGGATATCGCGGAAGAAATCAGACGGCGCATTCAGGGCTATGCATTCGTCCGTATCATTACCGTAAAACTGACCTATCCTTACGGCAGCCCTGCGCTGATTGCACGCAAACTGGGGCCTGTACACAACCCGAAGCACCCGGTCTGGGCTCTCGATGTCGCCGGAGTACTGGCGATAGACAGAAGTCTTACCCATTCGCTTCCTGCCACCATAAAGATAATAACCATAGGCGGCCCAGCGGCCTCCAACCCCCGGCACCTGATGGCGGTTGCCGGATATCCGCTTGCGTCACTGCTGGACGGTGAGATATCCGCCGAAAATCCGCGCGTGATAAACGGAGGCGTTTTCAATGGAGAAACGCTCAACAGCGGGCAGCACGGACTCGACAGCGAATGCCGTGGATTTACTGTGCTGGAAGAACCCAAAGAAGCTGCCTTCCTGGGATGGATGCGGCCGGGGCTGAAGAAAAAATCCTTCAGTCATGCTTTTCTCGGCAGCCTGACAGCATCTTCAACAGATAAAGTGGAAACCACCCTCAACGGCGAAAAAAGGCCGTGCATCTCGTGCCAGAACTGCGAACGCGTCTGCCCGGTGCAGATATTGCCATATCAGATTCACAAAGACCTGTACCGCGACGCGCTGGAGGAAGTCGAACACTCCGGTACGGAACTGTGTATGGACTGCGGCCTGTGCACATACGTATGTCCTTCCAAGATTGACCTCCGGGGGGAAATAACAGAAGCACGGCGAAGGCTCAGGGAAGAATTGAGACCGGAAGGGGAAGGGACAGAAAACAATTCAGCGGAGGAATAAATGAAGCCGGTCAGGAAAATTTTCGACACCCTGCGTCCAGTTTTTGGCGAAAACGGGAAAATGAAGCCGCTGCGCCCGGTCTTTGATGCTACGGAGCATTTTTTCTTCTTTCGCAGCGAACCAACCGATGGCGCCCCGCATCTGCGCGATCCGTTGGATGTTAAGAGAT
>PWMO01000167.1 GCA_003558175.1 Spirochaetaceae bacterium | reverse complement strand
CTACAGCTTGTCGATCAGCATGGAGCATTTGCCGGAGGGGATCGGCAGGGTCTTTTTCTTTTGACGCAGAATATCTATCGTGAAATAGTAGAGTTTCTCGCTTTCGAGCCGGATCTCCCAGCCGCGACTGCTCTTGTTGCTCAGAATGGTGATCATGTTACGTTTAAGCGAGAGGTTTTCGATTCCCATGATCTCCAGCGTGGGCACTACCCAGTCCACGGTCTTGCGCGGAAGGCTGACGTAGAGTCCAAGCACGTTTTCGATCATCAGCGATATGGTCGATAGCGCAGTGTAGGTGACGAAGAGCGGCCGCGGGTAGTCTTTCTTGCCGGGCCACTGTGCCGGGCCGTCACGGCGCGGCGCATAAGCTTCCCAGACGGTACCCTTCTCTCTCCCTTCCGGGTGAAGCGTGTCGAGCATGTAATAGAGATGCCGGATGGCACACTCTCGGGCAAGCTCGTAGGCACCGTACTTTTCGAGACCCTTTATCACCATGAAGGTGAATGGAGGATACACCGAGCCGCGAAACCCCATCCCCTTATCGCTGAACTCTTCCTCGTCCGCGGCCAGAGTGGGGAAGGGGTTCTCCAGACCGAACGTGTCTGGATTCTTGAGGTGCGCCAGCATCTTCTCAAAGCGAGCCTCGTTGGGCAGCTCCGCCAGCAACGGCCAGAACGATGCGATGGTCTTGACCGTCAGCTGTTCTTCGTGCTTGTCGAGGTCGAAATAGAGCCCAACCTCGTCGTTCCACATCAGGTTGTTGATGCGCGTCTTCAACGAGAAGTAGTGCCGCTTGTAGCGAAAGCTGATCTCTTTATCATTGAGGATATCGCCCAGTTCAGCCATGTAGAGCGCGTTGATTGCCTGCTGAACGTTGAAATCCACCGGGTACTTTGCGCCCTTGCGCGGGCTGTTGGTCATCATTGTAGCGGCCGGCGGCACCGAGTAGAGACCGTTTGACTGTTTGAAGGTGTCTTCCAGCCAGGTGTAATACTTCTCGAGAACGGGCATCACCTCTTTGATGCGCTTCTTGTTGCCCACCTTGTGGTACATGTTGAACTCTGCCCACGAAAACAGCGGTGGCGCTACGCCCTCTGAGTTGTCTTTGGCAAAAATGGGCTTGCCGTCCTTCGTGCCGTACTCACAGCGGATGGCTCCGGAGGACTCCTGCTTGCCGTAGAAGTTGTCCAGCTGCGGCGCTGCCGGCAGAATCCGGTTGCTGTACACCAGGTAGAACGTTGAGAATATGGCTTCAAACTGGTTTATCGATTTGTTCTCGCCGTAATTGAAATAGCGCGGCTGTAGCTTGCTGCGAACGGTTCCTTTCTGCTGAAAATCTTGAATCCAGGCCCAAGTCTGGTTGTAGATGTCTACGAAATCCTGGTCATAGAAGTGAACCGCGGGGAAATCCTTTTTGACCACTGCTGCTCCTTGTTCAAACGAGGCGAAACCGCGTTTATTGTATCACTCTCTGTCGAAACGTCAAAAGAAATATCTCGGCGGTAGAGGGAATTGCCATCAAAATATACTCGCAAACCCGCAGTGCGTCAAATTAGACCCGCAAAACTCCAATCTGTTTCATACTGAAAGGTGGTTCGCTTGACAGAGGCGTACTAGAATGTAATAGTTCTGCGATATGAACATCGACGAACTGCTCCTTACGGCCGAGCTTGCGCAGCTTGAGCTGACCGAGAGCGAATCAGTCGCGCTCGCCGAAGCGGTGTCGCAGATGGTTGACTACTTCGCGCGTATGCAGGAGGTCGATGTCGACGGTCTGCCGCCTACAACCCATGCGCTGCTCACAGAGAACCGGCTGCGACCCGATACGGTTCGCGAAAGCACGCTTGCCGACAACCTGCTCGAGAGCGCCCCTGACGTGGAAGACCGGTTTGTCGTAATCCCCAACGTGCTGTAGCCGTTGTGCGGCTGCTGCGAAGCGTTCCAGCCTCAGCGAGCACGCGCGCCGATACTGGAAACAGAGAGGATACACAAAAGTGGAGTCGTACTGGAAATCCGTTCTGTCTGCCGAGAGCTCTCGCGCTGCCTACCAGTCCGCCGTTACTGCGCGCAACCAGCAACTCGGCGCGTTCCTGGAATTTGACCCGGAGCGCGGTGCAGCTGTCAGCGCGGAACACTGTCTTGAAGCGGTGAACCGTGGGCAGCGGGCCGGCGATAACCCGCCGGACTCGGCCCTTGCCACCGTCGAACGTCTTCCGTTCGCGGTCAAGGACAACATCGCCGTTGACACCTTCTCGCTTACCTGCGGTTCGCGAATGCTCGAACGGTTTCGCTCGCCATACAGTGCCACTGCGGTCGCCAGACTCTGCGCTGCAGGGGCGACGGTGGTGGGCAAGACCAATATGGATGAGTTCGGCATGGGCTCCGCTACCGAGAACTCGGCGCTGGCGCAAACCCACAACCCTTTCGACCGCAGCCGAGTGGCCGGCGGGTCGAGCGGCGGGTCGGCGGTGGCGGTGGCTGCCGGCATGGTCCCCTTTGCGCTGGGATCGGATACCGGCGGATCGATCCGGCAGCCGGCGGCGTTCTGTGGCGTCTACGGACTGAAGCCCACGTACGGATCCGTCTCGCGCTACGGACTGGTTGCTTACGCCTCTTCACTCGAGGGCATCGGCGTTCTTGCTTCCAGCGTAGACTTGACCGAGGCGGTCTTTCAGGTGATGCGCGGCCAAGATGAGATGGATCACAGCTCGCTTGCCACCCCTGCTGAGCTCGTGGGCGCTTCGTCAGTCGCGCAGACCGGGACGCGGGTTGGGGTGCTGACCGGAGACCTCGGGCTTGATGATCAGGTGGCGGCGGGTTACCAGCGTTCGATCGAAGTGCTGCAGCAACTGGGCTACCGATTCGAGCGGGTAGAACTTCCGACCCTTGAATACTGTGTCCCGGCGTACTACACCATTGCAGCTGCCGAAGCCAGCGCCAACCTGGCGCGCTACAACGGCGTGCGCTACGGGTTGCGGCCCGATTACGCCGAGAACCCCGAAGAACTGGTGCGCGCCGCACGTGAGCAGGGGTTTGGCCCCGAGGTGAAGCTGCGCATCCTGCTGGGTACCTACGTGCTGCGATCGGGGTTTCAGGACCAGTACTACCTGCGGGCCCAGAAGATCCGCACCGCCATCCGCAACGATCTGACGCGCATTTTTCAGTCGGTAGACCTGCTCTTTATGCCGGTCTTCCCCGTGCAAGCGTTCGGCCATGGAGCCGAAGGGCTCTCGCCGTTCCAGCAGAAGCTGGCCGACCGCTTCACCAGCACCGCCAACCTGTCGGGTCTGCCGGCGCTGGCACTGCCGATGGGGCTGGAAAACGGTCTCCCCCTCGGCATGCAGCTGATGGCGCCGGCGTTTCACGAGCATCGGCTGTTCCAGGTCGCACGCGTCCTGGAGGAGGAGCTGCCGCCGCCGGTGCCGCCGCAGTATCCGCCGCTTTGGCAATCGCACACCGTTCCGGAGTAACCGATGTACCAATCATTCATCGGGCTGGAGATCCACATCCAGCTGCTGACCCAAACCAAGATCTTCTGCGGCTGTCGTGCCGCCTTTGGCGACGAGCCCAACAGT
Organism: Spirochaetaceae bacterium; assembly: GCA_003558175.1. GTDB lineage: Bacteria > Spirochaetota > Spirochaetia > DSM-27196 > PWMO01 > PWMO01. The sequence continues at coordinate 2,964 of PWMO01000167.1, read as the reverse complement.
AACGTCTGCCCGGTCTGCATGGGCTACCCCGGTGTTCTGCCCGCCCTCAACCAGCAGGCCATGCATATGGCCTATCTGGTCGCGCACGCGCTCAACTGCACGCTCGCACCGCAGACCGGCTTTGACCGCAAGAACTACTTCTATCCCGATCTGCCCAAGAACTACCAGATCAGCCAGTTTGCCGCGCCGCTGGGAACCGACGGCTACCTGGACGTAGAGTTCCACCGCAAGAAGAAGCGCGTACGCATTCACGAGGTGCATCTCGAAGAAGATGCCGGCAAGATGATTCACGCCGGCGACATGTCGCTGCTCGATTACAACCGTGCCGGAACGCCGCTGCTCGAGATCGTAACCGAGCCGGACATGGAGATCGGTGAGGAGGCCGAGATGCTGCTGCAGCAGTTTCGGCGCCTGGTGCGTTATCTCGGTGTCTGTGACGGCAACATGGAAGAAGGCTCGCTGCGCTGCGACGCCAACGTCTCCATCAATCGCCGCGGCGAAGGACTGGGGCGCAAGGTCGAGATCAAGAACATGAACTCCTCGCGGTTCGTGCGCAAGGCGCTCAACTATGAGATCGCACGCCAGCAGGAAATCCTTGACCGCGGCGGCACGGTAGTGCAGGAGACGCGCCTCTGGAACGAGAACCGCGATCTGACCGAGACCATGCGGGTCAAGGAGAGTGCCAACGACTACCGCTACTTCCCTGAGCCGGACCTCCCTCCGTTCAACGCGGATGGTGCGTTTCTGGCGGCGGTAGAAGCCGACCTGGTCGAGTTGCCGGCCGCGCGCAAAGAGCGCTTCATGCGCGACTACGCACTGTCGGAGCCGCAGGCGGATTTTCTGAGCGACGAGAAGCCGCTGGCCGACTACTACGAAGACGCGGTGCTGCAGGGTGCGGACCCGGCCGCCGCCGCCGGCTGGCTTGCCGGCGACGTGCGCAAGATGCTCAACCGGTACAACACCGCGTTGACCGAGAGCCCGTTGAGCGTGCAGCGGTTTGCCGGGTTGCTGATGCTGCTGGCCGAGGGCCGCATTCACGGCAAGATCGCCAAGCAGACGCTCGAAGCGATCTTTACTGAGGACAAGGAACCCGAGCTCATTATCCGCGAGAAGGGCTGGGAGCAGATCACCGACAGCGCACGCCTGCAAACGTATGTCGATGAAGTGCTCGCGGAGCAGGCGCGCGTGGTCGAACAGATCAACTCGGGTGACGCGCGACCGCTCGGTTTTCTGGTTGGGCAGGTGATGCGCCGCACGTCGGGGCGTGCAGAGCCGCAGCTGGTTACCGCACTGCTCAAGCAGAGCCTCGGTCTCGAGATCGTGCACGTACTCTCGTTTGGCGGCGCCATCTCCGGCACAAGAGGTGACGACGGACTCATCGTGCCGGGAGATCTGCGCGACCTGAAAGACATTATCGACCAGGAGGTCTCGACCCGCATCCGTTTTGAAGAGGTGCAGCTGGGCCGCTTCCTGAGCGAAGAGATCACTCCCGCGGACTGGGCCACCCTGATTGACGCGGTAAACACGCGGCTGCACACCGGCGACGCCTCGGGCATCGTCATCGCTCACGGCACCGACACGCTCGCCTACACCGCAAGCCTGCTCTACTGGTTCTTTGCCGACTCAACGGTTCCAATCGTGCTGACGGCGTCGGCCGTTCCCTGGGAACCGATCAGCGAGCGCGCGCAGAGCGGCAGCGAAGCAGTGCGCAACCTGCGCGCGGCGGTGGAACGCGCCACCAGCAACGTTCCGGGAGTACACGTGGTCTACGGCGAGCAGGATCTCTCGCCCATCAACCTCAAGTTCGAACGCATCGGGGCCGAAAGCCCCGACCTGCCGGGACCGTTTCGCAACTGGAACCAGAGCACGCCGGTGTACCGTGGCCGGCCGGTGGTGGAAGGGCCGCTGGAGCTGGACCTTGCCGGCCTGACCGAGCGGCTGGAGCGTACCATCGGCTCGATCTACGTGGCCAAGATCTACCCCGGGATGCGGGGCGACGCCCTCATCGCGCTGATTAACGCCGGCGTCCGGTACTTCATCCTCGAGCTGTTTGACACCGGGACCGCATCGCTGCGCGAGACGCCGTTCTCGCTTAAGCAGGCGTTTGCCTACGGTGCTGAACGCGGTGTGCGGTTCTTCTGCACGTCGCAGCAGGAGGGCATCGTTGACTTCTCAGAGTATGTTACCGGTCACGAGCTGTGGAAAGAGGGAGCCATTCCAATGGGCACTCTGACCACCGAGACCGTCTACACCCGGCTGATCGCATCTTTGATTGCTTCCGACGACGAATCGGAGGTGCTGCGGCGGATGGAGGAAGCGTTATGAGAACGCTGGCGTGCGAAATTGCGCAACACGATGGTAAGACGGTAACGGTATCGGGTTGGGTGCACCGGGTGCGCGAACTCGGCGCGATCTCGTTTGTGCTGCTGCGCGACCGCAGCGGCATCGTGCAGCTGGTCTATGAAGAGAAGGTGCCGTTCACGCTGGAAACGGTTCTCACGGTCACCGGCACCGTGGCGGCCAACGAGAAAGCGCCCGGCGGTTACGAGGTGCGTGTGGCCACAACTGAAGTGCTGGCTCCGGCCGAACCCGATCTGCCGCTTCCGGTCAACGCCGAGCTCGACAACGTCAGTCTCGACGCCGTGCTGGACAATCGGCTGGTTTCACTGCGCAACCCCAAGGTGCGCAAGATCTTCACGGTGCAGTCGTCCATCCTGAAGCATTTTGGCGACTGCCTTCGCAGCCGGGACTTCACCGAGATAAAGAGCAGCAAGCTGATCGGCACCGGTACAGAAGGCGGCACCGGACTCTTCCAGGTAGACTACTTTGAAGACAAGGTCTACCTGGCCCAGTCGCCGCAGTTCTACAAGCAGGCGATGGTTGCCAGCGGTCTCGAGCGCGTCTTCGAGATCGGCACCGCCTACCGCGCCGAGAAACACGACACGCCGCGGCACCTGAACGAGT
>PWMO01000397.1 GCA_003558175.1 Spirochaetaceae bacterium | reverse complement strand
TCGCCGCGCTCCGGCCGCTCCGACGCGGGACGCGGTCAGCGACGGTAGACCTCGCGTCCCGCAACCCAGGTGGCGGCAACAGATTCTTCTCGCGCCAGGGTGATCAGTGCTCCAAGAATCTGCCCACTGCTGCCCGCTTCACTGATGACCGCGGCCAGCGTGCTCTGCGGCGGTGGAGACATCAGAACGAAATCGGCCTGCTTGCCGCTTTCCAGGCTGCCCACCAGATCGTCCATGCCCAGCAGCTTTGCGCCGGCTCCGGTCACCAGGTAGAGCAGCGCCGCGGGATCCAGCGCCACCCCGTCTTCGCGCAGCATCTGCGTCTCGTATGCCGCCAGCGCCTCCTTGAACAGACTGAAGCCGGTGCCCGCGCCCACGTCGCTCGCGGCCGCGAACGGTATGCCGTACTCAAGGTGTTGCCGCATCGGGAAGCTGCCGCTTCCCAGAAACGAGTTGGACGACGGGCAGTGCGCAACCGCCACACCGGCTGACGCCATCCGGCTGAGCTCGTCTTCGCCGGCGTGAAGGTTGTGGGCGTAGACGCACTGCGAGCCGGTCAGACCGTAACGCTCATAGGTGGCAAAGTAGTCCTCAGCCCACGGGAACAGCCGCTGGACAAGGTCGATCTCGTCGCGGTTTTCGTTGATGTGGGTCTGGAACAGCAGTCCCTCGTTCTCGCGCATCAGTGTGCCGCAGATGTCGAGCACCGCCTCGCTGCAGCAGACCGAGAAGCGCGGCGTGACCGCGTAGCGGATTCCCTCCGTCCCGTTCCAGCGCTTGATCAGCTCGAGGCTTTCGCGGTAGCAGGTATCCGCATCGCGCAGCAGCGCTTCGGGCAGGTCACGGTCTCCCAGCGATAGGCCCGAACAGACCCGCAGCCCCGACGCTGCCGCTTCTTCAAAGAAAACCTGCTGCGCTTGCGGGATATGACTGCCGAATGCCAGCGCGGTTGTGGTACCGTTTGCCGCGAGCCGGCGCAGGAAGGAACGCGCCGCCGGTCGCGCACTCTCGGCATTGTTCAGCCGCGCTTCGGCCGGAAAGGTCCGCCGGTTCAGCCATGAAAGAAGCGGCAGCCCCATCGCCCCGATGACCGGCAGCTGCGGAAAGTGCACGTGCACGTCGATCAGCCCCGGCAGCAGGAACGAACCGCGATGATCGTGCACGTGGCTTCCCGGGTGCCGGTGAAGCAGGGTGTCGTAGTCATCCACTGACATTATGATACCCTGTTCTACGGCAAGCGCGCCGTCGGGCAGGGCACGTAGTCTGCCGTTACCACGCAGCGGATCGCCGTCAACGTCTATGACATGAGCGCGAAACAGTTCCATACCGGCTACCCACTGCCAACGGTGAGCGGAACGACGCGTGCGGCGTTGACGTCAATCAGTCCGAGGTCGGTGAGGCGCAGCTCCGGTATGACCGGGAGTCCCAGAAAGCTGAGCGTCATGAACGGCGCCGGTATCGCCACGCCGAGGTCCGCCGCGGCGCTGTCTACCGCACGCATGGCCGTGTCTACCTCCTGCAGCGGAGCATCGCTGAGAAGCCCGGCGATCGGCAGCGCCAGCTCCGCTGTGACGGCTCCATCGGCTACAACAACCAGGCCGCCGCCGAGCTCGCCGAGACGGTGTATTGCGAGCACGATGTCTTCGTCCGCGACGCCTGCCGCCAGTACGTTGTGGTGGTCATGAGCAACCGTGCCGGCGATTGCGCCACGGAGAAGCCCAAGCCCCTTCACCAGGGCGACTCCAATACCGCCCGCCTTTCCGTGGCGTTCGACACAGACCAGCTTGGCAATGTCGCGCTCGGGGTCGGCCACAATTGTGCCGTTCAGGACCTTCGGCTGCAGCCGGACCTCTCGTGTCAGAATCTGGTCCGGCACCGGCTCGATGCAGCGCACCTCGACCTGCGGTTCTGTCGCGTGGAGTTCCAGATCGGCGGCCTTAATCGGCGGGATCCGGACGCTGTGGCGCACCGCGGTGTCGTTGCCGGCATCCGCGGAGCCCGCCGGGGCGGCGGATTGCGCGCGGTCACCGCCGGTCTGAATCGGCTGCGCCAGCTGTCCCGCTTCAGCGATGTGACGGCCGTTCTGGTACACCGTCCGCACCGAGAACCGTGCCAGGTCGTCAATAACGATCAGGTCGGCGAAGTACCCCGGCGCGACCGCACCGCGGCGCTGCAGCCTGAAATAGCGCGCCGTGTTCCACGTTGCCGCGCGTACGGCGAGCTCAGGTGCGACGCCGCGCGCAATGGCCGAGCGTACCAGGTGGTCGACGCCGCCTTCGGTGAGCAGGTGCTCCGGCAGGCGGTCATCGGTCACAAACCCGATGCGGTCGGCGTGCTGCCATGTCAGGAGCGGCAGCAGCGCTTCCAGGTTGCGGGTTGCCGAGCCGTCGCGGATCTTCAGGAATGCTCCGGCACGCAGTTTGGCACGCGCCTCTTCGAGTTCGGTACATTCGTGGTCCGAGCCGACGCCGGCGGCCAGATAGGCCTGTAACTCGCGACCGCTGACTCCCGGTGCGTGGCCGTCGACAACCGCGCCGCGCCGGTCGCCGAGAAACGCTTTGGCCAGCACCTGCGGGTCACCGCCGACAACGGCGGGATAGCTCATGAGTTCGCCGACGCCGATCACCGCCGGGTGCTGCAGCAGGCGGTCGAGCTCGTCAACGCCCAGCGATGCGCCGGCGGTCTCCAGCGAGGTGGAAGGAACGCAGCTGGGAGCGTCGATCCAGATACTCATCGGGACGGATTGCGCGGCGGCGATGCACCAGCGGATGCCGGCGATACCGGCCACGTTGGCGATCTCGTGCGGGTCCCAGATCAGGCCGGTCACGCCGCGCGGCGCAACCGCTTCGGCATACGCGGCCGGTGTCACCAGGGAGGACTCGATGTGCAGATGCCCGTCAATCAGCCCTGGAGCCAGATGCGCACCACCGAGATCGCGGGTTTCCGCTGCGTCCGCGCCGTCATACTCGGGGCCGACGCCCGCAATTAACGGCCCGGCAACGACCACACTGCCTGACAGCGTCTCTCCGGTTACAACATTGATAATGCGCGCGTTCTTCAGCAGCAGATCCGCCCGGGCGCGGCCCGCGGCAGCGGCAACGGCACGCGCTACCTGCTCTTCCAGCGCGCTGTTGTGACCAACGTTCATCTGCGGCATGCAAACCTCCGGCAACTCGGTGTGTGGTCAAGGATACCCCGACATCGAGCCAACGTCCAATGGAAATGACATCGGGCCTGCTGCCGTAGTGGTCTTCAGCGGCGAGCGCCTTGCAGTGCCGCGCGCGCGGCTTCAACAAACCCGCGATGGGAGCTGGTTGCACCGGTTACAACGTCCACCCGATTGGGATCGTTGGTCTGCTTCAGCTGTTCGATGTACGCCGGGAACGCCGTGAACTGGGTGACATTTCCGTCCCGGGTGGTGCGCCAGCTTTCGGCGTACGCGTAGTTGTTGATCTTGCTCATTGTGACGTTGCCGTCTGCGTCGCGTTCAACTTCGTCGTAGTGCACGGTGAAAACACGGCCACCGCGGACGGTAATCTCGATCAACGACGAGCGCCCGCGAGCATCCGGTTCCAGCTCCGCGTAATACGAGCCGTCACGGTACTGGATGGTCTGAGCGGATGCGATTGCCGGCAACAGCACGACGGCAAATACCACCAGCGCGACGAACAGCAAGTTTCGTGTGCGATTCTTCATGAGTTGCTCCTTATGCGTCAATGTGAGACGCATCTGATGTGGATAGAGTCAGTCAACTATAGGCTTGCTGGACAGTGTTTGTCAATAATTTCGAATTGACAGGCTGTGACGGCTCGATCATGGCCGCACGATCCGCTATGCTGTCGGCCATGGAATACCGCACGCTTGGACCAACCGACCTGAGGATCAGCGCCGTCTGCCTGGGGACAATGACGTTTGGCCGGCAGACCCCTGAGGCGGGGGCACACGCACAGATGGATCTTGCCCTCGAGCGGGGTGTCAATTTCTTTGATACCGCGGAGATCTACGCCGTTCCGCCCAGCGCGGAGACCTACGGTGTGACCGAGACCATCATTGGCAACTGGTTTACCGCCCGCGGCAATCGCGATCAGGCCATTCTGGCTACCAAGATGGCCGGCGAGGGGCCGCAATGGATCCGCAGCGGCAACAACTCCATTGACCGTCGCAATATTGTTGCCGCGGTGGAGGGATCGCTGCGCCGACTTCGCACTGATTACATCGATGTGTATCAGCTGCACTGGCCCAACCGCGGCTCGTACCATTTTGGCCAGGTTTGGGACTACCGCGGCGGGCGCGGCGAAACGGCCGGCGTGGTGGAAGAGCTGCGCGAGACGCTGCAGACCCTGGACGAACTGATTGCCGCCGGCAAGATCCGGCACATTGGGCTCTCAAACGAGACGGCGTGGGGTGTGATGCGCTACCTGGAGCTGTCGCGCGCCGAGGGGTTGCCGCGGATGGTTTCGATCCAGAACGAGTACAACCTGCTGAACCGCATGGCCGAACCCGACATGGCGGAGATCGTGCAGCGCGAGAACGTGGCGTTTCTGGCGTGGTCGCCGCTTGCCACCGGACTGCTGACCGGCAAGTACCATGCCGGTGCGCGTCCTGCCGGATCGCGCTGGCAGTTTTCCGGAAGCGGCGTGCAGCGCGATACTCCGCAGGCGCACCGCGCAACCGCTGAGTATCTTGACCTGGCTCGGCGGTACAACCTCGATCCGGCCCGCTTGGCGCTGGCTTTTGTGCACAGTCGCCCCTTTGTTGGCGCTACCATCATCGGTGCTACCACGGTCGAGCAGCTCGAGCACGATCTGCCGGCGTTCGACCTGGAGCTGGAAGAGTCGGTGCTCAACGACATCGCCCGGATCCGCCGCGACTTTCCGCTGGCGTACTGAGCCGCCCGGTTCTTCGTTTCGAACCGGCGGTTGCGAGAAAAACGTTGATAAACCGGCGGTTGTGCGCTACGTTATTGGGTAATTGACAATCGATTCCTCTCGAACGATTCTGGTCCTGCCGATGGGGCGGGGAACGGCGGGGCGCGTACGCGCGCCAGGTAAAAAGGCATTCTTCCGGAGGCGAACATGAAGAAACTTTGGTTGACTCTGGCGGCAGCACTGGTTCTCGGTGCGTGCAACTGGCAGGTCCCTGAGGAGGTGACCTTCCGCGCCAACCCCCAGGTCTACATCCCCACCGGCGCAGCACTCTTCGAGCTGGACTTCATCGACGACTTCATCGACGATTTCGAAGAGGACTCAGGCGAGGATTTTGACGAGGTCGGCGAGAAAAAGGGTGTGCTGGACCCCCGAGCAGACGACGTCACCTACGACGGCCAACCGCTCACACTGTTTGCGGAGCTGAACATCGGGGTTCCAACATTCGATTCACCTGTTCCTCCCGAGTTTGGAGATGAGTTAGTAGTCGGAGAAGGCGAAACCGATGAGTTGGATTTCTCAGAAGTATTTGGGCCGATTCCCGACAGTGTGGAGATTTCGGAACTCCCTGCGTGGATCTGGTTCTCTGCAACTGATCCTGCGGATCCGCCGGATGTTGACGTTCGCATCGAGGCCCAATGGAACTGGGACAACGGTACACCGGCCGAAACAATGTATCTGATGGGAGAACTCGCCGCGGAACCACTCGCGGCAGCATTTGATGCGGATGTTCACAGCTTTGATCTCGCTGCCGTAATCAATCAGCAGCCACGTCCAGAGGATTTAGTGCTTCGCTACGAATTCGGCACCACAGCAGGAGAAGTCAATAGCATCGGCAGCATTCACCTCCGCATCGAAATCCCCTTTCGGTTTGAGACAACCGAACGTACTTTCCTCGACCCGTCCGACGACGATGATCCGGAGGATAACCCGCTGGTGATGGACGACGACATCTTCGATCGGGATCCAGCCGAGCCGGATGAGGATCTGGATGATTTTCTCGAAGCCATCCGGGGCAGCAGTGCGGCCATCGTTCTGCAGCTGGAGAACAGTTCGGGATTTGGGGCGCGCCTGGGCATGATCAACTCTCTCGCGGCACCTGTTGACGAAGCTGGGTACCAAGCGTACATAGAAGATCCCAGCAACTGGGTGATCGATGTTGAACTCGATTCCGTTGTCGGCGAACAGGACGTCGTGCTCGATATCAGCCCCGCGGCGCTCGATAAGATGATCGACGGTATTCCGGTCGGGCCGCACCAGGTCAGCCAGTTCATCCCCGAGTTCCTGATCGAGCTGCCGTACGACGACGATTCAGAGAACGCCGACAACACCTTCCAGATCAATCGGGACGGGGCGTTTGATGTGATGCAGGGGTATCTTCGCGTGCGGGCGAAGTTTGATCACACGTTCTCGATTGGGAACGACGACTAGGAGGGCGGCATGAAACGGAATATCGCTACTGCAGTACTGTGCGCCCTTCTGGCGCTGGGCGGAATCGCGTCGGTATCGGCCAACAGCGGCCTGCAGCCGTGGAATCACCGGACCAACCCCGCCTACTTCGCATTCGGCAATCGCAGCTATTTCGAGCTGGGCCTGTCGGCTGAGGCATCGTTTGG
>PWMO01000241.1 GCA_003558175.1 Spirochaetaceae bacterium | reverse complement strand
TCGACCACCTCGTCTACCAGCGACTTCAAGCGTATCCGCTCCGGCACCGGGTTGGGCAGACGCGAGAAGTTGCGGAACTCGCTGAGCAGCGTATTCAGTCCGTCCACCTCGGTCACAATCGCGTGAACCGAGGACTCCAGCACCGCCTCGAAGCCGTCGGCGCCGCTGTGGTACTTCCTGAGAACCCGCTGTGCCGAGAGCTTGATCGGCGTCAGGGGGTTCTTGATCTCGTGCGCCAGCCGCTGCGCGATCTCCTGCCACGCAGCGACCTTCTCGGTCTGCAGGATCTTCTTGCGCGATCGCTCGAGCTCGGTCACCATGGTGTTGAAAGACCGCACCAGCAGCCCAAGGTCATCGTTTGAGCGCGTCAGGATCCGGAACGAGTAATCGCCTTCGGCTACGCGGCGCGTTGCCTCTTCCAGGTTGATGATCGGTCGGGTAATCTCCTCGCTCAGCAGTACGCTCACCAGGATCGCAAGCAGAAAGAGCGGGAAACTGAACAGGCTGAAGAACAGCGCGATTGCCTGCAGAAACGCCGACTGCAACTGGTCGACCTGCACAAACGCCTCCAGCGCGCTGGTGAGATTCTGCGCCCGACGGTCGAAACCTTCCGGCAGCATAACCGTGAGTATGAACAGCAGGTCTCGATTGGGATGCGGCACCCGGATGCGCAGAAAGGTGTCCTGGTTCACCGTATCGCGAATCACATGGCCTTCGCGGCCGGCGCGCACCTGTGTCGGTCGCAGCCAGGTTCGCTCATCGCCCGCGGCGTAGATCTCGTTCAGGTTGGAGTCAAAGATCTGGAATCCGTCTATCTCCGGACGCAGCGCGCGAACCGTCTCCCACGCGCGTCGCGGGCTGGTTTCCGCTTCGGTCTGGACCGGGCGAAACAGACTGCCGGTGGCGAATCGTTGCAGGTTCTCCACCTGCTCGTCGTAGTAGAGCAGCGCGATGTCCAGGCCGCCGCGCAACGCCTCGCCGGTGGGCACGGCAAACAGCGAACCCATGACGCTGTTTATGAAATTGAGCGCCAAAATACCCTGCGGCGCCGACGCCAGAATCACCACAAAAAAGAAGAACCCGAGAATGCGCAGCCGCAGCGCAGAACCGGGACTGCCTCGTCGCCGATCCTTGATCAGTCTGACCAGGTGAATGGCGATGGTGACCAGCAGGAAGACCGGAAACGAAACCGCCAGCACGATGATCAGGCGTCCGGTCGGCGAGCCGGCCACGGCGAGGTCGGAGAGCAGCTGCCCGGCGAACACCAGCACCAGCACAATCAGGAACAGATAGAGCAGCACAACGCTGATCAGGCCCGGCGCCGAGACCGTTGGCGAGAACCGTTCCCTCACGCTGCGCCTCCCGGCCATACTGCTCCTCCCGGTGGGTCGGGTGCCGTCGGCGATTGGGACGGATCGAGCGGGGCCGGCTTTGACGACGGCTCTGCCGCGTCGGCACCGGGCGCCGCACCGGTTCGCGCGCCCGAGGAGGTATCGAGTGCCTCAAGCTCGAAACGGGTCCAGGGCGTCACAATCGCCTCGCCCGGACGCACCGCCCCCAGAAAATCCAGTGCCGGGACAAGGCGCACCGGGCGCAGCTGGACCTGGCACAGCAGATAGTAGCGATCGATTTCAGTACCCGGATCAATCGGAATGGGAAACGCCGCCAGGGTCAAGAAGTCTTCCAGGAACTCGGCTTCCGACGCAAGTCGGCGCCGCGTTCCAACCGCGGACTCGATGACGTACTCACGCGTGAACGGATCGCGATAGGCGACGAAACTGGGGTGGTACTCTGCAAGCAGGCGGTCACCCAGCAGCCGAGCCAGTCCGCGCAGCGGCTGATAGAGTCTGATGACAAAGGTGATTTCCGAGCGCATGCCGGCGTCCAGGGCGGCGAGGACGCTGTCACCCTCGTACTGGAACCCTACCGCCACCGAGACCGAACGCGGACCGACCCGCGCGTCTACCGTGAGGCTCTGGGAATCCGCCGGCGCCGGCGCCGTGACAACGCCGAGCAGTGCAAACAGCAGGACGGAGCGATGCAGCGCCCGGCGGCTATTCCTCCTCGAACTTGTTCGCGAACAGAGACGAGAGTGCATCGATCGCCTCCTGCTCATCGGGGCCGTCGGCGCATATGTTGATGATGGAATTGTACGCAGCTCCAAGCGTGATAATTCCCATGATGGACTTGGCGTTGATTTCTTCACCATCTTTCTTAAACAGAATACGCGAGTCGAACTTACCCGCGGTCTGAACGATCAGAGCAGCCGGGCGCGCATGTATCCCTGCGCGGTTCTTCACCGTCACGTCTCGTTCAATCATCCTTTTCCTCGATCCTCTGTCGCAAGTATGAGCTGCGCGCGTTTTCGGTTTCCAGCCACTTGAGCACACTCTGGTTGAACTCGCGCGCCGAGTAGTAGCCCATCTTCTTGAGTCGCTCATTGCGGGCCGCGGTCTCGATGATGATCGGGATATTGCGCCCCGGCTTCACCGGAATCTCGAGCGCCGGCACCTTAACCTCGAGAATCTCGCTGTATCGCTCTTCGGCGCCGATTCGATCGTATTCTTTTTCGGAGTCCCAGTACTCCAGCTGGACGATCAGTTGAATCTGCTTGCTCTCACGAATGGCGCCGACACCAAACAGATGCGTCACGTTGATGATTCCCAGCCCGCGGATCTCCATGTGATGTCCGAGCGCCCGATTGGCTCCCTGGCCGTGCAGGATGTTGCCGGCGATGCAGCGAATCTCGACCGCATCGTCGGCAACCAGCCGGTGACCCCGTTCCACCAGCTCCAGCGCCGTCTCACTCTTCCCGACTCCACTGTCACCAAGAATCAGCACCCCGATGCCGAACACCTCCACCAGCACACCGTGGATTGTCTCGACCGACGCGAATACGTTTGACAGGGCGCGCATCAGCCGGCTGGAAAACTCGGAACTGCGCAGGTCGGTCTGCAGAATCGGGCACTGGGCGACTTCCGCCATCTCGAAGAAGGTCGGCGTGGGATCGAGGCCGTGCGTGAACAGCACGCACGGCATCTCGTGGCGAAAAAAATGCGTCAGAACTTCCGTCCTGCCGGTCTCTTCCAGCCGTCGCAGGAACGCGGTCTCGCCGCGGCCGAAGAGCTGTATGCGGTCGTTCCCGAACGCGTCGAAAAACCCGTTCAACGCCAGGCCGGGCCGGTTAATGTCGGCGACCCGGATCTCGCGCGTCAAGCCCGGGCGTCCACCAATGCATTGCAGGTCGAGCGCATCGTGCTCCTTCAGGTCGAGATCGAGCAGATCGAGAACGGTGAACGGCTTCATGCCTTGTGCTCTTTGATCTTTTCCTTCTCTTTGCGAACTTTCATCTCCAGCTTGGAAAGCAGCCTTTCAAGGCCCTCGTGCAATTCGAACGACCGCAGCTTTATGACGTGTGACTTGCCCCAACGGAAGTGGACTTTTACCTCTTGTTCAAACTCGCGTGCATCACGAACCAACGTGAACTCCAAGTCGACGATCATGTCGGCCGCAAAGTCTATTTTCTGCAGCTTCTCTTCGATGAATTCTCGTGTCTCGTCCCGCAGATCAAAATGAACCGCCTGGATCTCCAGATGCATACGCCAACCTCCGTTGTAAATTGGTTACCGATCATACGATGAGCTGATGTCCAACTCTTTGCGATACTTCGTCACCGTTCGTCGAGCAATGCTGATGCCGCGCTTCTTCAGCAGATCTGATATTCGCTGATCAGACAGGTGCTTCTCAGCATTCCCCTCTTCCGCAAGGATCTCTTTGATAATCTGCTTTACTGCCTCCTTCGAGTACCGGGAACCGGCCGAGCCGGCTCCCGAGATGGAGTTAGAGAAGAAGTACTTCAGTTCAAAGATACCCCATTCCGTCTGGATATACTTATTGCTGGTGATCCGGGATACCGTTGCCTCGTGCACCCCGACCTCAGCAGCGATGTCCTTGAGCGTCAAGGGTACCAGCGCCCTCGGTCCGTGGAGGAAGAAGTCACGCTGAAACTCAACAATCGCGCGTGCAACCGTCAGCAGCGTCTGGTTGCGCTGATGGATGCTGTGAATGAACCAGCGCGCGTCTTTGACCGACTGCGTGACGAACCGCTTGACCGACTTCTCCTCCGTATCGGTACTCTCGGCCATCTGCGTGAAGAACGGGTTGATCTCGAGGACGGGAACCTCCTCGTCATTCATAATCAGGACGAACTGACCGTCACGCAGGGTGATCATAACATCCGGAATGACATAGGTCGGCGTGTCGGAAGAGTACTCACGGCCCGGGAACGGCGTCAAGCGGCGAATAGCCGATAGCGCGTCGCGCACCGCTTCTTCGCTGATCTTCAGTCTGCGCGCAATCTCGGCGTACTTCGCGCGCTCGAGCAGGTCGAGGTAGTCCTTGAGAATCGGAATTACCGCCGACGGCATGTCTTCGGCCAGTTGCGCCTGAACGATCAACGACTCCCGGTAGTCGGCCACGCAGGTACCAACCGGGTCGAAGCGCCGAATCATCTCGGTCATGGAATCGATCAAGTCGTGGTGCTCTTCGGGCACCACGATTGTGGGCGGCTCGATGTAGAAGCCGTTGGCGTCAAGGTTGTTGATGAGCAGCTCGCCCACGGTGAAGCTCTCGGGGCTGATCGGCTGGACACGAAGCTGCCACAGCAGGTGCTCGTGCAGCGACTCAGGCCGCGACAGAGCGCCTTCCATAAACTTGCGTTTGGCGTCACCCGCCTCATCATCATATCCGCCGGAGGTGAAGCCGGGATCCGAGGAGTTCTCGAAGTAGTCGTACTCCTCGTCCTGCTTCCTGTCCACGTCGTCCAGCGAGAGGGTCTGCTGGTCTTCTACCACGTCCAGCGCTGGATTGGCTTCCACTTCCTGCCGGATTCGCAGCCTGAGATCCTGCAAAGGCATCGCCATCAGCTGGATGCTCTGGTAGAGCTGCGGATTCATTTTGAGGCGCTGTTCCTGTACCAGAGCAGGCTTCTGAAACTGCAATCGGACCCCCGTACAGGATATATTGAAGCAGGGGGGTGCCTTTGTCAACGTAAACCGACGGACCTTTCGGAACCGGCATCCGGCCCCGGAATCAGATCTGGAAACGGTCGCCGAGGTAGACCTTGCGCGCCAGTTCGTTGGCCATAACCTCATCACGACTGCCGGCAACCACGATCTGCCCGTCTTTGATGATGTAGGATCGGTGAGTTATCTCGAGTGTATCACGAACGTTGTGATCGGTGATCAGCACGCCGATCCCTTTGGCCGACAGCGTCTCGATAATGCTCTTGATCTCGTGTACCGCTATCGGATCGATGCCTGCAAACGGCTCATCGAGCAGCAGAAATCGCGGTTCGATCGCCAGTGCGCGTGCGATTTCCGTTCTGCGGCGCTCACCTCCCGACAGTGTATACGCTTTCTGGCGGGCGACCTCTTCAATTCCGAGCTCATGGAGCAGAAACTGCTGCCGTTCGAGTTTCTGCGCGGGTGTAAGGTCGGCGCGGGTTTCCAGAACGGCCCACAGGTTGTCGGCCACCGTCAGTTTGCGGAAGACCGAAGGCTCCTGCGAAAGATAGGAGATACCCAGGCGCGCGCGGCGGTACATCGGCCAGCCGGTGATATTGTTCCCGCCCACCAGGATTTCCCCCGCGTTCGGCTGGATGAACCCAACGATCATGTAGAACACCGTTGTCTTGCCGGCGCCGTTTGGTCCGAGAAACCCCACTACTTCAGACTGGTACATCTCGAACGACACGCCCTTGACCACGTGTTTGCGGCCGTAGCGTTTCTGAAGATCGCGCACCACCAGCGAGCTGGAACGGTCGATGTGAACGGTGCGATCAGTCTGTTGCAGCGGCTGCGTCGTTCCCGTCGCCGTTTCCGCCGTCGCGCCCGGCTGTTCACTCTTCATCGTCGGCTCCCTCGTCCGCAGGAGTGGTGATTGTACCGCGAACCTGCCCCTGCAGACTGATCTCGTCACGGTCGATATCGACAACGATGCGCGCCGCGCGATACTGGTCACCCTTCCAGAAGACCACCGGCAAGCCCGAGAGCTCCAGGATGTTCTGATCGCGGCGATAGCGGGCGAACTCGCTGCGCGTGGTCAAGTCCTCACCCAGGATTCGGACACCCACCTGGATGATGGTGAGGTTATCGCGTCCACGGTTCTCGAGCAGCGCCCCCTTGACCACCGTTTCGTTGCGGCGATCTTCCATCACTGCATTACCTTCGGCGCGGGTGATGCGTTCTGTTCGATCGTACACCAGGCGGTCGGCGGTCAAGAGGATGTCCTGTTCGCGGTCGAGCACCCGGACGTTGCCGCGCGCGACGGCAAAGCGGAAATTGTCGCCGTAGATCTCGATCTCGTCGGCCTCGATCTCGGTATCGTCCGAGACTACCCGTGCGTTTCCGGTAAGCCGCGTGCGTTCCCGCCCCTGTGCGAATACGATGTGGGTGGAGTCGCCGGAGAACTGGAAGGTCGAAGCGCCGGCAGTCGTGGAGGGGAGCACCAGCTGGAGGAGCAGGCAGCAGATGAATAGAAATCGGCCGGTA
>PWMO01000064.1 GCA_003558175.1 Spirochaetaceae bacterium | reverse complement strand
GTCGTCGGTCACCGGGGTGTCCGCCGTAAACTGTTGGCCGGCCCCTTCGGGCTCCGTATGCCAGCCGACAAAGTGGTGGCCGTCCTGTACCGGCTCGGCAGGCAGGCCAAACTGGCTCCCTTTCTCGTTCGCCTTTTCCGCGAGGGTTGTTGCCGGTGACGCTACTATCAGACTGTCCGGGACGGCGTCGGTCTCGGCGCCCCGACCGTCAAAGCTGACCGTGTACGCGTAGGTATCCCACTTTGCGTAGAGAGTCACGTAGGGCTGTTCTTTGTTGTTTTCTGCTTCTGCCCGGTCTCCGGCAAAGTCCCAGGCGGTGGTCCGCTGCTCATCGGCGTACCAGCCGCCAAAGAGATACCCGTGCTTCGTTGGTGCCGTCGGCTCCTGAATCAGCGACCCCTCGTCTACCGTGTGCGATTGGACCGCTTCGCCGCCGTCGGTGTCGAAGATCACGTTGACCGCTCCGGCCGGCTGCACGGTCAGGGAAAACGTCCTGGTGCTGTTGGCTGAGCCAAACGCGAGACGCGCGGTCAGCGTCACCTCAACCGGCTGTTGGTCGTGGCCCGGTCGCTGCACCGTGCCGCTGGGGTCGATTACGTCCGGTCTGTCGGATTCCCAGGTGATGCTGGTACCGTTTACGCTGGTCGGAAGGCTGATGTCGCGTGTGACGCCGCCTTCGTAGTCACCCTGCGCGTAGCCCAGTGACAGATTGAAGGTGTCTTCGTTGACAAATGCGCGGTCCGTTGTCTCCACTTCCAGCAGCATATTGGTACACCCGGCGGCCAGCAGCACAAACACCATCAGTAGCGCAGCGGCTGCCAAACGATTTGCGTATCTGTTCATATCCAGACTCTCCTGTCAAATCCGATCCCGAGATCGGGTAGACTGCACCCGGAACCCAGTGGGTACATCCAAAGAGTACATCGAGACAGAAAAGACCGATATAGCAAAAAAGACCATTCTGGGCTGGCAGATTTTGCTATTTGCTGTGTTGTGCCGATGGAGCAGGAGGTCTGATCCGTAGTATTATTGCGAATAATGATTGCGGTAGCTCTGCTTGACGATCATCCGCTTATTCGCGAAGGTATCCGTGGCGTTCTTGCCAACGACCCTACCATCACGGTAGTGGCGGAGGCGTCGCACCCGGACGAGCTGATATCGGTCCTGGAGCGAACACCGGTCGATGTTGTCGTTACCGATCTTTCATTCGAGGACCGGGTGAACGCGAGTATGGACGGGATCGATCTCATCCGCCTGGTTACCAGGCGGTTTCCGTCCTGCCGCATCCTTGTGGTCTCGATGCACGGAGGTACAGAATACGTCGAGCTGGCGTTGCGGGCCGGCGCCAACGGGTTTCTGCCAAAGATCGAGGCGTCACAGCAGATTGCCACTGCGGTTCACCGGACCTACCAGGGGGAGTGCTACCTGCCGTTGTCGCTCTATCGCAACAGCGCATTGCGATCCTCCGGCGAGGGGAAGGTCGCGCCCTCAGCGCCCGGTTGGGCAGCGCAGATTGACCCGGTTGCGGTGGGTGACCAGCTATCCGACCGCGAGTTTGAAATCTTCTTGATGCTGGGGCGCGGACTCACCAGCGCTGATATCGCGCAGCAGTTGAATATCAGTTCCAGTACCGTTGCCACTCATCGCGAGAATATCAAACGCAAACTGACCCTCCGCAGCAGCGTTGCGTTGCGCCATTTTGCAACTCAGTGGGTGTTGTCGCAGCGAACCGAGTAGCAGTTGCCGGTCAATCAACGCGAACCGTCAAAGGGATCTTCTGCTTCAGCGGAGCGGGCCCGATCGGTTGCCCGGCGCGGCAGCTGAGCAATTGCCTGCAGCAGACGACGCATCTCCGTATCAAGGGTCTGTAACAGTGTTGCGCATTCTGCGCTGCGCTCCTCGGAAAATGTGCGTTCTTCG
The DNA here is from genome assembly GCA_003558175.1 of Spirochaetaceae bacterium. GTDB lineage: Bacteria > Spirochaetota > Spirochaetia > DSM-27196 > PWMO01 > PWMO01. Next base: position 4,663 of record PWMO01000064.1, on the reverse strand, counting down.
GCTAATGCCTGCTCAAGCGCAACCGCATTGCTGTACAGCCCGGTAGCCGCAATCGAACCGGCCACCCCGGCCAGCGAGTGTGCCAGCTTACGTGCCGACTTGCGGTCACCTGCATCGAGCGCTGCGCGTATCCGCGTAACCTGGTCCGCGTGATTGTCGGCAAAGGTAAGCAGCAGTTGCCGCAGCAGATCCGCGCGGCCGAACACCTGCTCGAGCCCCTCGTCGCTATCGATCCCGTCTATGTGTTCCGGGATCATGCCGAACGAAGCCGCGGCACTCGTCGGCGCAACGTCGGGTTCCACTGCAATGGAAGCGGCAGCAGGTTCCGCCCGTTCCGCGGAAAGACCGAGATGCGTTTCGAGTACACCGCGAAGCGCGTGCTGGTTTACCGGTTTGGTGAGGCAGCTATCCATGCCGGCTTCGAGGCAGCGCCGGATGTCCTCGACAACGGCAGCTGCGGTGAGCGCCACTATCGGTGTAGCTGCGCGGCGCCCGCTTGCGAGTTCTGCTTCGCGAATTCTGCGCGTTGCTTCAATGCCGTCCACGTAAGGCATCTGCACGTCCATCAGAATCAGATCCGGAGCGAACTCCGCCGCCATCCGCACCGCTTCGATCCCGTTGTGTGCTACACGCACCTCGCCGTTCGGCAGGTACGTGGTGAGCGCGGTCAGCAGCAACTCGGCGTTCACGGCGACATCTTCGGCGATCAGCAGACGTGCTGTACGGAGCGACAGTGGGTGTCGGCGATTTGGCGCAGGGCGTGGCGATACGGCCGCCTCCGCCGCTGCACCGGCAACAGCGGGCCGCAGTGCACGAGCAAGTTGGCCTGTCTTCACCGGCTTGGCGAGAACCTGCACCAGCGCCAGACGCACGCTCTCGCGCCCCACCTCGCCGGCATCGCTCAGGTTGTACAGCAGGATGATGGGCAGCTCACGCCGGGAAAGGCCGGCTCCGTTGCGAAGCAGCTGGATTGCCTCTATCCCGTCAACGTCCGGCATGCGCCGGTCCACAATCGCAAGATCAACCGGCGCCGTCCGCATCTGCATGAGCGCGTCCCGTCCACCGGGACAGGTTGTCACCTTCAGGCCAAGCTGCTGCAAGTCACGTTTGAGGAGCTCACGACAACGCGCATTGTCATCTACAACCAGAACGTTGAGGGGGCCGCTGCGGCCTTCTTCCGGCGAGCTGCAGATCGGTTCCAGTGCCGGGCTGCCGCGGAGCGGGCTCGTAAGCGTGAAAGAGAACAGAGCCCCGGCCCCTGGCTCACTGACTACTTCCAGGGTTCCGCCCATCTGCTGCACGAGTGAACGTGAGATAGCCAGTCCGAGTCCGGTTCCGCCGTGTCGCCGCGTAATCGAGTTGTCCGCCTGGGTGAACGACTGAAATACGTCTTGCTGCTGGTCTGCGGATATTCCTGCCCCGGTGTCGCGCACGGCGAAGGTGAGTCTGCCCTGGTCCTGTCCCGTGGATCTCAAGCTCAGTTCTACCTCACCATCGTCGGTGAACTTGATCGCGTTGCTCAGCAGGTTCACCAGCACCTGTCGCAGACGCACCGGATCCACCTGGGCGTAGCGGGGGCTGGTGGGCGCGATATCCAGCAGAAGTTCAAGGCCCTTCTGGTCTGCCTGATAGGTGACGATGTCTACGGCCTGCTCGAGGACTTCAATGACGTCGGCTTCCACTACGTCGAGTTGCAGCTTGCCGGCTTCGATCTTCGATAGATCGAGCACATCGTTGATCACGCCAAGCAGCGATTGTGCCGAAGTTGCGATGTGCTCAGCGTAGCGCCGCTGCACCGCGTTCAGCGGCGTGTCCGACAGCAGGTCACTGAACCCGATGACCCCGTTCAATGGACTTCGAATTTCGTGGCTCATGTTGGCCAGAAAGCGGGACTTTGCCTCACTGGCGGACTCAGCATTGAGACGGAACTTATAGTGTTCGCGCTCGCTCTGCAGCAGGGCCAGATTCTCGCGCCGAAGTCTTCCGATATGGTCAGCGGTCGCGAACGAAGAGAACACCGCTTCAAGCGCGGCGAACGCAAAGAGGGAGTACTTGGTGACCATTGTGTGCGGCACAATTCCAAAGCCACGCAACACAAACAGCAACAGGTTGAGCATCAGCACGCTGACGGCGACCGAGTAGAACGGCGACACCCAGTGGCCGTTTCGTTTGCTCATGACAACGGTGCCGACAACCATGACCGGCATAATCCCACCCAGCACGAACGCCAGCAGGTTGGCTCCGCTGAGCAGGTATGCCGACCTTGCCATCTCTGCAACGCCTGCGGTGCCCGCAACGTGCAGCAGCATTCCCGCACCACTGATCGTCCAGAAGAGGATGAACAGCCTGCGCATCGGCGGAGCGGAATTGGGGACATCGAGGAAGTACCAGACAAACGCCAGGTAGCCGACGACCACCAGGTAGCCAAGGAACACGGCATTCGCGGTCAAGAAGGAAGGAGCGACGGGCGAAACCAACCGTTCAAGCCTGGCAACCGTAGACAGGTACGTGATCACGAAAAGCGCGTACAGAGTATACATCAGGTTGCTGCGGTTTCGCAGGCGCACGAAGAGCACCAGGTGGTAGAGCATCATCGATGCAATTACCCCCAGCAGCAACAGCAGTATTGCCACAATGCGAAGTTTGAACAGCTGAAACAGCGCCGAGTCCACCAGCATCAGCTGGAAGTTGGTGGTAAACGGGCTCTCGACGCGCAGGTAGAGCGGCTGATCGACGGCGATATCGTCGCTCAGGCTGAAAGACGGGAACAGGAAATAGCCCCCGTCGGCGGTTTGCTCTTCAAAGATCCCGTCCCGCAGCGTCCTGTAATGGATTCCTGCTTCGGACTCGAACGGGATGTAGAGGTACAGTCGGCCGAAGCTGGAGAAGTTCAGATAGATCCGGTAGCGGGACAGGGGGCCGAGGCGTTCCGCAATATCGCCAAGCGAAAAGCGAATCCAGCGCGCATCCGGACTGATGCCAAAACCGAAGTACGGTCTGCGGTTGGGTAGGAACTGCCGCTGGCCGTTCAGATCCCGCGCCCCGGAAGATAGACTCAGCACATCCTCGAGGCGAAGTTCTCCGCCGGAGTCCAGCAGGTAGTCGGCGGCCGGTGAAAGATTGTGCCGCTGCACGCGGGTGCCGTGAGAGACGCCACCCGCCGCGGATCGACCCGCCGCCGCCGCCGTGGTGGCACTGCAGCCGGTCAGCAGCAGCCCCGCGACCAGCAACAGCCCGAACGCACGTAGCCCGGTCACGATGCTGCACTGTTTCTCTATCTCTCCGTCGCTTCGAGGCACGCCCGTCTCCCGCGGTGCAGTGTATCTCGCCGGCTCAAAAACCGGAAGTGGGGTTTCGGTTGAATCATGCCCCGGCACCAGTTCTTTGCGCGGCACGGTCACGCGGCCACGCTGCTCGGTCACGTCAAACCGCAGCCCGCCTCGCGCCATCTTGCTCTCCGCGGTACTCTGCGCTACACTCTCGCTCAAATGAACGAACGCAACGAACTCATAGACCGGTTTCGCGCCAAGTTTGAGCATGTACCGACCGCGGCCGTACGTTCGCCACTGCGGATCTGTCCGCTGGGAGCCCACGTCGATCACCAGGACGGTATCGTCACCGGGATGGCGCTGACCGAGAGCGTCAACCTGATCTTCAGCCCCAACGCCGACGGCTACGTCCGGGTGCAGAGCATGGACTTCCCCGATGAAGAGTACTTCCATGTTGACCAGGTGCCGGAGATGCTGCCCACCTTCTGGGGTAACTATCTGCGCGGCGCGGTGCTGTCGCTGCAGCGTGATTACCGCCTGCGCTACGGCATCAGCGCGGTTGTGCGGGGCAGGTTGCCGATCGGAGGACTAAGCTCGTCAGCCGCAGTGACTACCGCCTACCTGATGGCGCTCTGTCATGCCAACGACATCGAGGTTGACGGTCAGACGCTGATCCACAGCAGTCACTGGGTCGAGCGCGAGTTCATCGGTCTCAACAACGGGATCCTTGACCAGTCGGCCAACATCCTCAGCCGCGACGGCTACCTGATGCGCATGGACTGCCGCACCGAGGAGTTCGAGCTGGTGCCGCGCTCGCCCGCGATGCGCCCGCTCGACGTGGTGATAGTCTACTCCGGTATCAGTACAACGCTGATGCAGACCGATTACAACAATCGGGTGGATGAGTGCAAGGTGGCCGCGTGGCTGTTGATGGAGCTCGCCGGCATGCCGATGCGTCCGTTCAAAGAGGTCAAGCTGCGCGACATCCCGCGCGAGACATACCTCGAGCATCGCGAGCAGCTGCCCGGGCGTTTCCGTCGCCGCGCCGATCATTTCTTCTCAGAGCTCGAGCGGGTTGCCGGTGGCGTGGAGGCGTGGGCCGCGGGCGACATCGATGCGTTTGGCGCCCGGATGTTCGAGTCCGGTGAGAGCTCCATCGTGCAGTACGAGAGCGGCTGCCCTGAGCTGATTACCATCTACGAGACATTACGCGCATGCGACGGCGTGTACGGCGCCCGTATCAGCGGAGCCGGCTACCGTGGCTGCTGCATCGGGCTGGTCGATCCCGCGCGCCGCGATGATATCCAGCAACAGGTAGACCGCGTCTATCCGGCGCGGCATCCGGACTTTCGTGACGTGTACCGCGTTTTCTTCTCCAGTACCGCCGACGGGGC
>PWMO01000514.1 GCA_003558175.1 Spirochaetaceae bacterium | reverse complement strand
GCTCGGCAACGCCGCGCGCAAAGTTGAGAATCAGGCGGTTGGACACGCCGGTAAGATCGCGGTGCCGGGCATCGTCCATCTGCTTGAGATCCAGGATCACCAGGTCGCAGTGCTCCAGCAGCCGTTCGATCGGCTCGTTGAACGCGGCGTGACCGGAGGTATCGAGCGCCGTGGTGAGCTGCATGCGGTGCACCAGCGAGAACAGCTCGCTGATTGCCGAGGCTTGCAGCAGCGGCTCTCCTCCCCCGGCGGTAACGCCCCCACCGGACGGCCGCAGAAACGGCGCGTAACGCTCGATGTCTGCGGCGAGATCAACAATCGTGCGCTCCTCGCCCGAAGCCCGTTCCCACGTATCGCGGTTATGACAGTAGCGGCAGCGCAGCGGGCAACCCTGAAAGAAAATCACGTACCGGATACCGGGCCCGTCAACGGTGCCGAAGGTCTCGACCGAGTGCACGCGCGCAACGGTTCCACCGTCCTCCGGCCCAATGAGGCCGGCTACGCCGCCGCCGATCGTCCTGCCCTGCATCGCGCTATATCCTCGAGTGAAACGTCCGGTTAATGACGTCGAGCTGCTGCTCGCGGGTCAGTTTCACAAAATTGACCGCGTAGCCGGAGACGCGAATGGTCAGCTGCGGGTACTGCTCCGGGTGCTCCATAGCGTCGCGCAGCAACTCGCGATCCAGCACGTTAACGTTAATGTGGTGTCCGCCTTCCCCCGAGTAACCGTCGAGCAGCGCCACCAGGTTGTCAACGCGCGAGCTCCCGTCTTTGCCCAGCGATGACGGCTCGATGCTGAAGGGGTAGGATATTCCGTCCTGCGCAAACTCGTAGGGCAGCCTGGCTACCGAGCTGAGCGAAGCCAGTGCTCCGTGGGTATCCCGGCCGTGCATCGGATTGGCGCCGGGGGCGAACGGTTCTCCCGACTTGCGGCCGTCAGGCGTGTTGCCGGTCTTCTTACCGTAGACAACGTTGGAAGTGATGGTGAGAACCGAGAGAGTCGGCTCAGCGTCACGGTAGGTGCGGTTCTTCTTCAGTTTCTTCATGAACCGTTCGACCAGGTCAACCGCAATGGTGTCCACCGCGTCGTCGTTGTTGCCGAACATCGGCACGCTGTCCGCGTTGGGGCCTTCAATGCTGAAGTCTACCACCGTGCCGGCCGAGTCGCGAATGGCGCGCACCCGCGCGTGTTTGATGGCCGACAGCGAATCGGCACACACCGAGAGTCCGGCAATGCCACACGCCATCGTCCGCATGACATCGCGGTCGTGCAGCGCCATCTGCAGCCGTTCGTAGCTGTACTTGTCGTGCATGTAGTGAATCACGTTGAGCGTGTTAATATAGAGATTGGCAATCCAATCGAGGAAGTAGTCGAACTTCTGCATGACTTCATCGAAGTCGAGATACTCGCCGTGAATCGGTTCGAACCGCGGACCGACCTGGATGCCGTTAAGCTCGTCGCGCCCGCCGTTGATGGCGTAGAGCAGCGCCTTGGCGAGGTTACAGCGGGCACCGAAGAACTGCATCTGCTTGCCCAGGCGCATTGCCGAGACACAGCAGGCGATGCCGTAGTCATCGCCCCAGTACGGGCGCATCAGGTCGTCGTTCTCATACTGAATCGAGCTCGTGTCGATGGAAACCTGCGCCACGTAGCGCTTGAACGGTTCCGGCAGGCTGTTCGCCCAGAGCACCGTCAGATTGGGTTCCGGCGCCGCCCCAAGGGTGTAGAGCGTGTGCAGAACCCGAAACGAGGTTCGCGTCACCAGCGAGCGCCCGTCCGTCCCCATCCCGCCAACGGCCTCGGTAACCCAGGTGGGATCGCCGGAAAACAGCTCGTTGTACTCAGGCGTACGCAGAAAGCGCACCAGGCGCAGTTTCATCACGAAGTGGTCGAGCAACTCCTGTACGTCTGCCTCGCTGAGCACGCCCGCGGCCATGTCGCGTTCAATATAGATATCGAGGAAGGCAGCCACGCGGCCCAGGCTCATCGCGGCACCGTTCTGCTCCTTTACCGCGCCAAGGTAGGCGAAGTAGAGCCACTGAATTGCCTCGCGAGCGTCGCGGGCGGGACGGGTGACGTCAAAGCCGTAGGCCTTCGCCATCGAGACCAGTTCGCGCAACGCGGCGATCTGCTCCGAGAGCTCCTCGCGCAGGCGGATCGCGTCTTCTTCCATCGACCCGATTTCGACCGAACTCTTCTGGTCTTCCTTGTCGGCGATCAGACGCTCGACACCGTACAGCGCTACCCGGCGGTAGTCGCCGATAATGCGCCCGCGGCCGTACGCGTCCGGCAGACCGGTAATGATGCCGGCGCTGCGGGCGGCGCGCATCTCAGGAGTGTAGGCATCAAAGACACCGTCATTATGCGTTTTGCGATAGCGGGTGAAGATCTCCCAGACGGAGGGATCGAGTTTGTATCCGTAGGCTTCACACGCTTTCTGCGCTACCCGGATACCGCCGTTGGGAATGATCGCGCGGCGCAATGGAGCATCGGTCTGAAGTCCGAATATCTGCTCCAGGTCCCGGTCAAGATAACCGGGTGCGTGCGATTCGATGGTTGAGATAGTAGCGGTGTCTACATCGAGCGTACCGCCGGCTGCCGTCTCACGCGCCAGCAGTTCACTGACCTTCTGCCAGAGCGCGGTTGTACGCTCCGTGGCCGGCGCAAGGAACGCGTGGTCTCCGGTGTACGGGGTGTAGTTTTTCTGTATGAAGTCGCGCACATCGATGTGGTCGACCCAGCGGCCGGCGCGAAACCCTGCCCAGGCAGCGCCTGCGGTCTCAATTGGAGAAGCGATAGTATCTGTCATGGCAACCTTTCTCTGGTGTCCGGACACGCTTGTGACCGTCCGGCTGTTTTCTCAGTCTATAATAGCGAAATCATCATAAATAGTAAACAGTGGCGGTCATCTTTCCTGAGCAGCCGGCTTCAGTGGCCGGCCGGTTCACCCCGGAAGCCGCCGGCGCCGCGTCACGCATACGGCAGCGTCTTGTGCTCGAGGAGGCTCTGAACTTGCTCTCGGCTCACCGCTGGACCGAAGTAGTAGCCCTGGAGCGAGCGACACTGATGGCGATTGAAGTACTCCCACTGCTCGCGCGACTCAACTCCCTCGGCAACAATGTCCAGATCCATGGAATGCGCCAGGTTGATAATTGCATTGACAACCTTCTGATTCTGCACCGCAAACAGGTTAGACACAAAGGTCAGGTCGATCTTGATTGTATCGGTCGGCAGCTGTGACAGATAGCTGAGCGATGAGTACCCGGTGCCGAAGTCGTCAATCGAAATGGTCAACCCCGGGTAGCGCTCCTTCAGTTCACGCATCTTATCGATGGCCTGTCGTGGGGCGCTCATAATGCAGGACTCGGTAATCTCCAGCTTCACGTTGGAGGGCGAGACGCCGGAGCGCGCAACCGCGCCACCGATGGATTCAACCAGGTCCACCTGATCAAACTGGCGCGGCGAGAGGTTGATTGCCATGTAGAGGTCCGGGTGGCCGGATTCGTTCCACGCGCGCAGATCGCGCAGTGCGGTCTCCAAGACCCAGTTGCCTAACGGCACGATGAGTCCGGTTTCCTCCGCCACCGGGATGAACTTACCCGGCGATACGTTCCCCAACTGCGGATGATGCCAACGCAGCAGAGCCTCCAGGCCCCGCACCACACCATCGGCCTCGACAATTGGCTGATAGTGCAGCTCAAAATCACCCTGAGCCAGAGAGGAGCGCATCCCCTGCTCCAATTCCCACCGTTCACGGGCGCGCTCGGTGAGTTTCCCGCGATAGAACTCGAAGCGGTTCTTTCCCGCCTCCTTCGCAGAGTACATCGCAAGGTCGGCGGCCCTGGTCACGTCGGCAATTGTCTGACCGTCCGGCGGAATCATTGCAATTCCGATACTGACACCGACGGTTGCGGTTCGAATACAGGACTCACACGCCTCTCCGCTCACCGGAAGATCAAACGGTCGGCGAATCTCTCCCAGGATGTTGTTGGCAACCAGCGCGGCGTCGCGGCGCGAGAGCACCCGACTGAGAAGCACCACAAACTCGTCACCACCGAAGCGGTAGACCGAGTCCGTCTCGCGCAGGCAGCGTCGCAGTCGCACTCCTGTGTCAATCAGCAACTGATCGCCGGCATCGTGGCCCATGGTGTCATTGACCTGCTTGAACCCGTCAAGATCGAGAAACAGCAGTGCCGCCATTGCGGTCTCGAACAGCTCAGGTGTCTCCAACAGCTTACGGATGTCGCCGTCGAACAGATCGCGGTTTCCCAGGCCCGTCAACTGATCGTGATACGCCAGCTGCCGCAGCCTCCTCTCAGCGCTCTTGCGTTGCGTAATGTCGCGAATGATGCAGGTCAGCGTGCGGCCACGGTAGTCCTTGGAATTGCCGAACGAGATCTCCATCGGCGCCACGCCGCGATGCTTGTGACGTCCAAGCAGCTCCAGCGTGTTGCTCAACCCCATCTTCCCGCGATCGGTGTCGTCCACCAGAAAGTAGGTACGCAGCTGCTTTTCGTGCCGTCTGTAGACTTCCTGCGGAAAAAGCGTTGCAAACGCTTTTCCGATGAGTTCTTGCGGCTGATAACCAAAGGTATTCAATACCGCCCCGTTCGCGAAGACAATCTCAAAGCCTTCGTTGATCCGTACGATCGCTTCGGTGAGTGTTTCCGACAGCGCGTCGTAGTTGTCCTTGCTGAGGCGAAGCTCACGCATCAGGCTGCGATGCAGCGAGGGGTCGCGCATTGCAGCGATCAGAAGCGGAGTACCGTCGCGTTCCGCTGCAACGGTTACACACTCCATCGAGTGCGGTGAGCCGTTCTCGGCGCGCAGCCGCAACATCAGGATGTCACGGGGACGGGAGATCTGCTGCGTTTCCTGCTGCGTCTGCCGCCGCGCCACCGCCCGTGCCCGCCGCTCAATCCGTCTGGCGGTCCCGTCCACCAGAACCGACGAAACCGGTTGTCCAACGAGCGACTCGGGCGCATAGCCGAGATATCGCGTGAACACCGGGTTCAGCGTCACAATGTGGCCGTTACCGTCCAGCGCACACACGATGTCGGGTGCCGCTGCCAGAATCGCATCCAGCTGAGCGGTGCCGATGCGCTCCGGGAGGAACCAGTGCAACCCTTGTACAATCTGCTCGAGCACCGCCTCGAATATTGAGTCTCCCGGCTGAAGCTCGGGCGCACTGTTCTCCCACATGGTCGCTTGCCCGTCCGGATCGGCGCCGCCCTCCGTGCTCTCCGTATCTTCATCGTCGGGTAGCGGGGCGAGGTCTGCGATTTCGGTTGCAGCGTCGTTTTCGGTGTCGGCAGCGCTCGACGGCGGCGACTGCCCCGGCGCGTGGTCATTCGTCTGACTGTCTGATGATTGAGTGTACTTCGAATACGCTCTGGCAACGGCGTTCAGCCTCTGTTCGATCGACTCCAGCGCACGCTCCAGCTCCCGCTCATCCACCAACTGACTCCCAAATTCTGTATTCTCAGAATCATTGTCGGTCAAAACGGGACTCTCCGCCACCCCCAAAGGGGCCGGTATCGTGATGATTCCCGTGCGCTCGGAGAAGGAGCTTGCGTGGTGAGCTGTTTCGTTACCGGCGCGGCCTGCGATCTGCGGCTATGAGAGCCTATCCGTAGCGCCGGAACTCGCGGGCGGCTTCAAACATGGCAACCACGTTCTCGGGCGGCGTGCCGGGCTGGATGTCGTGAACCTGCGTGAAGACAAACCCGCCTCCCGGCTTGAAGTCCTCCATCCTCCGCTCTACCTCACGCCTCACATCCGCCGGACTGCCGAACTGCAGCACCTGCTGTGTGTCGCACCCTCCGCCCCAGAAGACCAGCCGGTCTCCATAGTCGCGCTTGAGACCGGCACTGTCCATGCCGGCGGCAGAAACCTGCACCGGATTGATTATCTCCACACCCACGTCGATCAGGTCGTCAAGAAACGGCCGCAGAGCGCCACAGGAGTGATGCAGCAGTCGGGCGTCCGTTCTTTCTTTGATGAACGAGTTGAGCTCACGGTGCATCGGCTTGATCATCTCACGATACAATCCCGGCGCCAGGATCGGCCCCGACTGCGCGGCCAGATCATCGCTGACCATCACCATTCCCGCGTAGGGACCAACCGCCTCCAGAAACTTGCCGAAGAAGTCCTTGCGCTGCCTGAGCACCAGCTCCAGCAGCGCGGCGGCAAACTCCTTGTCCACCAGAAGGTCCACCAGGAACTGTTCCAGGCCGCGCAGCAGCCATGCGGTCTCGAAGATGCCTACGCTGAGCCCGTCGGCTATCAAGAAATGGTCTGAACTCTCGTGCAGCTGCCGCGCTCGTTGAGCTAATTGGTTGCCGTATGCGGAATCCCACAGATCGGGGAAATCGAAACTGCGCACATCGGCAACGGTGAAATCGGCAAACGGGTGCTTCAGCGGGTCAAAATAGTGACTGCCCGGCGGCCGGTGCCACTCAATGCCCCAGGCGTCCGTGATGGTTGAAAGCCGGTTGATCTCTTCCCACGGCCGGGTGGGAAACGGCCACAGGTAGCGCGTATCGACTCCAAACATCTCGAGGATCGACTCCTCCGGAGCCGCGTGCGCTCGCGCGCTG
>PWMO01000477.1 GCA_003558175.1 Spirochaetaceae bacterium | reverse complement strand
GTGGTGTGATTTGGGTGTAGTAGTAGTCAGTCAAGAACAGGTGGATGCGGTCAAACTTCCAGGGCGGGAGCTGCAGTGGTTAATTGACGCCAAGAGCGGTGGAGCGGAGCAGTTGTCGGTCGCCATCATGACGTGTCCGCCGCACTCAGTTGTCCGGCCCGTACACAGCCATACAGACGTCGAGGAGATCATCCTTATTCTCGAGGGCCAGGGCGAGGCGTGGGTTGACGGCGAGGTGGCGCCGTTCAAGAAGGGAGACGCTGTGCTGTTTCCTGCAAACTCGAAGCACCAGGTGAGAAACACGGGCGACACCAACGTGGTGACAGCATCCATATTCGCAACGGGAAAACCGCAGGACTGTTACGTGCTCTACGATGAAGACGCGTACGCTCACGTGTCGGATTCCGATGGCGCAAATGCTTCCAGCGGAGGATCCACCGGCCGATCGTAGCGAGGGTAGCCGCAAGGCAACACGAAGCAGCCGTTCCGTGGTATCGTGGTTGAACCGCATCGTGAACGGCGGTAGAAGAAACAAGTCAGAACCCAAACGAGTAAGAGGAAGGAGTAACGCTGTATGCAACAGATGCTGATGATGAAAGGTGCGCGCAAGATCATCACCAGGTGTGTCAAGGCGCAAGCGGAAGAGAAGCTGCTGATCGTGACCGATCCCACGCTGGTGTCGGTCGCAGAATCGCTGGCCGCCGCCGGCGAGGATGCCGGATGTGAGACGGTGGTTAGCGTTATGCGTCCCCGCCACTGGGACGGAGAAGAGCCGCCGCTGGCGATTGCCGAAGCGATGTCGAAAGTGGATATCGTCATCTTCCCGACGATGCGCGATATCGCACACACGGTGGCAACCAAGTCGGCGCTGAAGACCGGAACGCGTATTCTGAGCATGGCCGGGTGTGCCCCCGAAATCCTGATGGAGGGCGGCATTGAAGAGGACTTTGACCGTATGAAGCCGCTGTGTGACCGGGTGGCGGAGATGCTCGGCGCGGGCAAAGAGGTCAAACTCACCAATCCCGCGGGAACCGATGTGACCATCAACATTGAGGGCCGCCCCGGCAACTCGCACTGCTGCGTCTGCGACAAGCCCGGCGTGTTCACCGGTGTGCCCAATATCGAGGCCAACATCGCCCCGGTCAACGTCAGCGGCACCATTGTCTTTGACGGCTCAGTGCCCAACCTGCGTGGCTCGGAGCGCGGACTGCTGCGAGATCCCATCAAGCTGACGGTTGAAGACGGCAGCGTGGTCAAGGTAGAGGGCGGCCAGGAAGCGAAGACGCTGGACAATCTCTGGCGCAGTCAGAACGATCCCAGTGTGTACCACATCGCGCAACTGGCGCTGGGGCTCAACCCGAGCATCACAAATCTCAACGGCCTGATAGTGAACGACCACGGAGCGTGGGGCACCGTCCATTTTGGTATCGGTACCAGCGCCAACCTCGGCGGTCTGGTTCAGGCGAAGGGACACATCGACGGCATCATGCTGCAGCCGACCCTCTCCATTGACGGAGAACCGGTGCTGAAGGCCGGCGACGTATTGGTGAAGGCATAGATCGCGGTCGGCCCGGCCGGTCGCAATCGTTGCACAGGTACGGAGTATAAGAAGGGTGTAGGTGTGCGCGCGGTTGTTACCTGGATTCATGAATTCATCAGCGCATACCTCACCCTGTTTGTCATTGTCTGCATAGCTGCGGGCCTGCTATTCGCGCCGCAGATCGCGCCGCTTTCGGCGGCTCTGCCGTACATGCTGTTCTTCATGGTCTTCGTCATGGGGACGTCGTGCACTTTGGACAGCCTGAAGAGCGTTGTTGCGGCACCGAAGGGCTTCCTGGTAACTCTCGTTGTAGTCTATCTCTGCATGCCGGTGATTGGGTATGGAATAGGCCTCCTGTTCTACGGCCCTGGATCGTCCTACGCCGTCGGGCATTTTCTCATCGCAATCACCCCGGTCGCTATCACCTCGACAATCTGGACCGCGATCTCCAACGGAAACATAGCGCTCTCTCTGTCGGTAGTGACCTTCGCCACGGTACTGAGCGGGTTCTACATTCCGTTGCAGATGTCGATCTTCATGGGCCAAGCGGTCTTTTTTGACTCACGTGAACTGATGAGCAACCTGGTGCAGACGATTGTTATACCGGTGCTGTTGGGGCTCGCTGCTCGCCACACCATGGGCCGGTCCGTTGAGCGCTTTCGTCCGGGACTCGACCTGACTACCAAGGAGATGATGCTGGTGCTGCTGGCGATCAACGGTGCGGTAGTCCGCCCCTATATGCAGTCACTGGACGCCGACCTGCCGTGGGTGTTGGTAGCGGTAGTCGTACACACGGTTGCCAACTTCTTTATTGCGTTTGTGATTTCGCGGCTGCTGCTGGGGCGTAACGATCGGGCACTGCCCACCGTCGTGTACGCCGCATCAATGAAAAACAACGCCGCGGGCATTGTGATCGCGTTGAACCACTTTGGCCCGATTGTCGCTCTGCCGGTCGTGCTGAACATGATCATGCAGCAGTTCTGGGCCGGTGTATGCTACCGCGTGTTTCGACTGTTTTCTCGCGATTCGCTGGTCTCGCGTGGCTCAACGGCGGCAAGAGGCGATGCAAGCGACAAACGTTCGGACGGGTAGAACGGCACTCGAGTGTAGGGTGCTCGGGCGGGACAATCCGGCAACCGAGCGTCGGCGGTCAGAAGTAGAGCGTGGCGGTTAGAGGAGGTGGTGCCGCTTCATCTTGCGCCACAACGTGCTGGGATCGATGCCCAGCTTCCGCGCCGCTTCCTTCCTGCTCCGGGTGTTGCCGAGTGCGTTCAGAATCAGTTCCTTCTCCTGCAGATTGGCAGAGCGCGACAACGTCAGTCCGGTCAGGCCGGCGGGATCGTCCATTGCGCGGTACAGTGCTTTCTCCGCTGCATCGTCCACCGTAGCCTCATTCGACCGCGCCATCGGCGGCCAGTCCAGGCACGAACGAACGTCCTGCTCCGTTGCCAGCTCGGTCTGCGCCAGAACCGAAACCCGTTCGCAGACGTTGCGAAGCTCGCGGATATTACCGGGCCAGGAGTAGGCGCGCAGCAGCGCTTGGGCTTCCGGAGTGAACCCTTCGATGCGGCCGCGGGACTGCGTCCCCTTCTGCTGCAGAAAGTGGTGAGCAAGCAAAATGATGTCGTTCTTTCGTTTGCGTAGCGCAGGGAGTCTGAGGCGCAGAACGTTGAGGCGGTAATACAGATCCTCGCGGAATCTCCCCGCAGCCACGAGCTCGGTGAGATCCCGGTTCGATGCCGAGATGACTCGAATATCCACCGGTATAACCCTGTCGTGACCCAGGCGCATGATCTCTCGTTCCTGCAGAACCCGCAGCAGTTTACTCTGAAGCTTGGACGAGATGTCTCCGACCTCGTCAAGAAAGATCGTTCCGTTGTGGGCGAGTTCGAACAGGCCCGCCTTACCGCCGCGGGACGCCCCCGTGAAGGCGCCATCCACATAACCGAAGAGCTCGCTTTCGAGCAGATCCTCCGCAAGTGCGGCGCAGTTCACGGCCACGAAGGGGTGGTCACGCCGATCGCTGGCGTTGTGGATGCTCTGCGCGAACAGTTCCTTGCCGGTCCCTGTCTCGCCCAGGATGCAGATGTTGGAATCAGTGCCGGCGAAGCGGAGTGCTACGGAGACCGTCTGCTTGACGATCGGTTCGTCCCCGATGATGTCCGGGAATGTATACCTGGCTACGAGTCCCTTCTTGTGGAGCGTCGTGCGGATCTTCTGTTCCAGTGCCTGGATCCGAGTAATATCGGAAAAGGTGATGACCGCTCCGGCCTTGCCGGCGGGAACGCAGTTTGCGGTGTAGCGGCGGCCGTGCAAGGTCATGATCTCACCAAGAATTCTCGAGCCGTGTGACAGTACCGCGCCGATATCCAGGTGGGGCAGAAGATCGGCCGCGGCGGTGGAAAGTGCCTGGTCGGCAGTTCGATGCAGGATCTCGCACGCCCGCCTGTTGATGACCGTCACGCTCCCGCCGGCGTCGGTCGCGATAATTCCCTCGAAGGAGTAATCCATGATGGACTGAAATCGATCACTCCGCTCCCGTTCACTGCGCCGAATGGTGACGGTACGGATGGCCTCGTCAACTGCCTGACGCACCGTCTTGCGGCCGGAGGTAATCAATACACTGGGAACGCCAAGCTTTCGGCAGATGTCATGTGCCATCTGACCGCAAACCACCACATCACAACCTTCACCCACCGCCGCCTCGATTGAGCCGGTAAGAGCACCAGGATCGGACACTTCGCAGGCCTTCAGTCGACAGGGAAAGGCCTGGTCTATCTCTTCGACACCAAAAACGGTATTTGACGGACCGATGATGGCAACTTTCCTCGGCCGAAAACGGTGAACGCACTCACTCACCGCCGTCGTGATGTCAAAGCCGGTAACGGTCATGTCGATGAACGGCAGTTCGGTCTGCTGCATAAGGTGGGCCGTCCAACCGCGCCCGATCAGGATATCGGTGGTCAGCCTGCCGAGGTCCAGCTCCTCGAAGGTCTTGGTGGTAATGGCGTAGGCAATGGCCTCCTTACGTGGATGCGTTCGAAAGACGTCTTCGACCGTAGACTGCAGCTCGCTATAGGGAACAATGAACGTGATATGGATCGGCGCGATCAATTTTGCCTCTCTGTTCTGCGGACGGCACACTCAGGGTTTCACGTTTCGGTCTCACGCTTCGGACTTCGTGCGCAGAGATTGAAGATCCCATGCGCGACACCCACGTATGGCCGGTAACTTCGCACAGCTAGCTCTCTGTGGGTCTTGTCTGCGACAGTGTCAGCCTGCACATCGCAGTATGACTCAAGTCGTGCAGTCCTGCAAGCGAGATTGCGGTGTTGCAATTGCTGAGATTCGCTCTGCGAGCATTCCTCGCGCTCGAACAACAGTGTAGAACTGAGATCGATGGCCTGCAGGGACCGCGAAACTGCTTGAAGGGCTCTTATTGTCGCTGTTATCGTCACATAGCGCAGGCAGTATCAGCCTTGATCAAGATTGCCCGTGGAGTAATCGCGCGCCGCTTTGGCGCTGCACGAGGAGGACTTGGCACGCTATTCGCTAACTACGTTTCAGCTCGATAATACGGTCCGAAGGAGGATGAAGCCGGTCCGGAGGAAGATGGCCTGAAGAGACGGCCCGAATGTCGGGATTAATTGAGAACAACAACAGGTTGGCATCCCGTGGCGCGAGACGTACCGAGCGCCGCGGGGTGAACGCAGCAGAGGAGGCGGAATGAACTACGATCTGCTATTTGACAGGGCAGACAAAACAACAGTGGAAGTTGCCGTGATCGGCGTCAAGGGATTCGACCACTCACTGATTGTATACGGGTCGAGGAACGACAGGATCAGCATCCGCGTGGTGTGCGGTCGCAATGTGGAACGGTGTCGCGAAGCGTATCGCCACATCGGCGTGGCGCCCGATATGATCGAGCACTGCAAGTCATATGAGCAGGGCATCAAGGCGTTCAAGGCGGGAAAGCATCTCATTTTCGATGACACACTGCTTGCGATGCGCATGCCTTTCGACGTTGTTGTCGAGGGTACCGGGAATCCCGAGGCTTCTGCGGCGCACGCGCTTGCTGCAATCGAGAACCGCAAGCACGTGATTATGGTAACCAAGGAGTCTGACTCGGTTGTCGGACCGCTTCTGGCGCGCAAAGCAAGAGAACAGGGATGCATTCTCTCACTTGCCGAGGGTGACCAGCCGTCACTGCTGGTAGGGTTGATAACCTGGGTGCGTGCTGCCGGGCTTACGATGCTGAGCGCCGGCAAATCCAGTGAGTATGACTTCGTCTATGACGTGCAACGGCAGTCGATGACCGTGTTGGACAAGACGGTCTCGATTCCCGATTTTGACAAGGTCTGGAATCTGGGGGAGGACGTTGCCGCGACCCTCGGCCGCCGCAGCGAGATCCTGTCGGCGTTCGGACAGCGGGCCCTGCCGGACCTTACCGAGATGGGCATCGTCTGTAATCATGTGCCCGAACTGAACCCTGATGTTCCGGCGTTCCACTGTCCGGTTGCTCGAACGGTGGAAATCCCCGACATCATGTGTCCACAGCAGAACGGAGGAATTCTTGCTGGCAGCCCGCGCATTGACGTAGTGAACTGCTTGAGGCGCACGGACGAACAGAGTCTCGAAGGGGGTGTGTACGTCGTTGTGGCGTGTGACGACGAAGAGACCTGGCAGGTGCTGCTCGAAAAGGGTGTGCCGGTCAATCGCAGTCGAAGCGCCGCTCTCATCTACTACCCGGCGCATTATCTCGGATTTGAGACCGTGTTCAGCATCCTGTCCATCGGACTGCTCGGGCTCCCGACGGGAACGTTCGATCCGCAGCCGCGCTACGACCTGGTGGCACGAACCTCCGCATCGCTTCGCCGCGGTTCCGTCTTGCAGGCGCAGGGCCACCACCACACCATCGAAGGTGTCGAAGGGCTGCTGCTCCCGGCTGAGCCGATCGGCTCAAATCGCCAACTGCCGTACTACCTGGCGGATGGGACTACGTTGAAACAGGATGTGGAACCCGGCACTTATCTCACTGAGGATATGCTTGAGGTTCCCGCTGAATCCATGC
>PWMO01000221.1 GCA_003558175.1 Spirochaetaceae bacterium | reverse complement strand
CACCGTGGGTCGAGTCACTGAGAACCCGCGGCAGCGGGATGCGGTAGTGACCCGCTACAATACGAGTAATCTGCACAGTATGTCCCTCCGCGGCGCAACGGGCCTGGAATCAGTCGCCCTTGCGAACCAGTCGCAGCAGCGAATCAGTCGCCCTTGCGACGTACCGTGATCCTGGCACCACCTTTGACCGCCCGGAAGTCCGTGGCGTCGCCGGTTACGCTTCCGATGAAGTTGCTGGTGCTCGCCAGTGTCGGCATGCCGTCACGACCGCTGGCCGGGGTTGGCCCGAACAGGATGCAGAAGGCGGTTCCCGGAGGCCAGTAGGCCAGGCTTCCGACCGGCATGGCCTCGGTAGCGTCGGCCTCCAGCTCGAGGTTGAGGCCGGTCGAGAAGTAGATCTCGTCGCCCCAGGTGTTGGCGCGTCCGGTTATGGGCAGCGCCTCCCAGATTGCCGAGGCTGCGGGGGTGTCCCGCAGCTCGGCTTCCATCGTTACCGAATCGGTCTCGATTACTATTGTACGCATTCCTTCTCCCTCACCGACGGATTCACGACGTTGATGGGACTTCCGGCCTGAAACGCACGGATATTCTCGGCCGTGGTCTCCATCAGGCGGATACGCGCTTCGACGGCCGCCCACGCAATGTGGGGGGTGATCAGCAGATTGGCCGCCGACAGGAGCGGGTTGTCGTCTTTAATCGGCTCAGCCGAGACAACATCAACCGCCGCACCGGCGATGACGCCGTCGTTCAGCGCTTGCGCCAGGTCGGCTTCGTTCACCAGTCCGCCGCGGGCGGTGTTTACGAAGAACGCCGACCGCTTCATCCTGGACAGCAGCGCCCTGTCCACCATGCCGGTGTTTTCCGCCGTCTGCGGGCAGTGCAGCGTTACCACGTCGCTCTGCGCGAACAGCTCATCGACCTCGGCCCAGTCAAAATGGTAGGACGGTTCGTCGCCGTGGTAGGTATCGTAGGCCAGCACCTTCATCTTGAAAGCGGCAGCCAGCTCGCCCACGCGACGCCCGATTCTGCCAAAGCCGACGATACCGATGGTCTTTCCGGCCAGCTCGTGCAGCGGTGCGCGCCAGAACGAGAAGTCCCCGCTCTTCTGCCACTCGCCCTTGCTCACCAGGTCGGCGTGGAGTACGGGGGTGCGGTAGTGGTTGGTGATCAACGCCATTACGTACTCGGCTACTGCGTCGGTGCCGTATACCGGAACGTTTGACACCGGGATGCACCGTTCAGTTGCCGCTTCGAGGTCGACCACGTTGTAGCCGGTCGCCAGCACGCCGATAAACTGCAGCTGCGGCAGGGCGGCAATGGTCTCGCGCGACAGCGGTGTCTTGTTGGTCAGCACGATCTCGGCGCCTTGCGCGCGTTCAATAATCTTGTCCGCCGGAGTTCGGTCGTACACCGTGAACTCGCCAAGCTTTTCTACTTCAGTCCACGGGTTGTCGCCGGGATTCAGGGTGTATCCGTCAAGTACTACTATCTTCAAATCAGTCTCCTGTCTCAGTTTTCCTGGACGTGGCCCGGGCGCTATATGCGCGCCCAGGCTGCGTCAAGTGTCTCTTTACTCTGTGCAATCAGTTTTTCGCGTGTCCAGTCGCCGTACACGCAGACCTCGAAGCTCAAGAACGGTTTCGTACTCTTGTTGAGGTAGCCGTTGTCGAGCAGCATCTTGAGGTATTCCGCCAGCTCGTCAACGCCGTTCTCTCCGTCCGGGTCACACAGCGGCGGATGCTCGTCGCCGTTCATGGGGTGATCGGGCTTGTTCATGATGCAGTTTCCCATATGGGCGTGCACCACGTAGTCACCGGCCGCCTGCCACGCCTGGGCGCAACTCTCGCCCTGCAGCGGCAGATGGCTGAGGTCGATCATGAGGCCGAACTTCGGGATAGATTTGCGGACCTCGCGGGCGACAGCCGCGGCGTCGGCGTTGGGGCCGATCAGGCAGTTCTTGCCGTAATCCAGCTGATCGAAGGTTTCGAGCACCAGCGGGATATCGGCGTGCTTCTTCAGCTCGGTGCCGATCTCGACCAGTGACTTGACCAGCTGATCCATCGCCTTGCCCTTGTCGGCAGCGGCAACGTTCTTGCCCGAAAGCAGGCCGAATCCGCGAGCACCGAGCTCAACCGCCTGCGGAATGACGCCGATCACCGCGTCCACCGCTTTCTTGCGCTCCGCCTCATCGAGGTGGTTGATGTCGAGCTTCTGCGTCAGCAGCACGGGCTGCGCGCCGAAGGCCAGCGCCTTGCCGGACGCCTTCACCGCCTGTGCGACGCGTGCTCGTTCGGCGGCGTCCTTTATCCACGACACCTCAATCCCGCCGAAGTAGGGATCGTCGAGCAGCGTGGAGACCGAGGAGAAATCCCCCTCGCCCTTGATGTTGTCCTTCCACAGCATGAAGTGAACAAGGCCAATCGTGGCGTAATCCTGAATTGGATCTTTCATTCTTCTCTCCTCCTTGCGCTCTCTACCGATGTGCGCTTACTTCTTGGCTTTTACCGCCGCCTGCGCCGCGTCAACGATATCCTTGACCGCACAGCCATAGGCGTCAAGTACCTTGTCGTAGGGGCCGGTCTCGGCAAAGCGATCCTGTACGCCGGTGCGCTTAACCGGCACCGGTGCCTGATCGGAGAGCAGCTCGGCAACGGCGCCGCCGAGGCCGCCAATCACGCTGTGCTCCTCCGCCGTAACGATCGCGCCGGTTGCGCGCGCGGCGTCGAGCACCGCTTCGTTGTCCAGCGGCTTGATGGTGTGCATGTCGATGACACGCGCCGATACGCCCTGCTTCTGCAGCTCTTCGGCCGCCTCGAGCGCGCGGGAAACCATGAGGCCACAGGCAATAATGGAGACGTCGCCGCCGTCGCGGGCGGTGAAGGCCTTGCCGATCTGCGGCTTGTATGACGAATCAAACGGTGCCGGAACGTCGTTGCGGTTGAGCCGGCAGTAGACCGGGCCGTCCCATTCAGCGATCTGCGTCAGCATTTCGGTCAGCGTGTTGGGATCGCTGGGAACCACGATTGTCATGTTGGGCAGACTGCGCATGATGGCCAGATCGGTGATTGAGTTGTGAGTCGGACCGTCGAACGAGTCCGAAAGGCCGGCGTAGGCAGCCATCATCTTGATCCTGGCACCGCCGTAGCAGGCGTGGCTGCGGACCATCTCTACCGCTCGAGTCGCAAAAAAGGCCGCAAACGTGTTGGCAAACGGAATGTAGCCGTTGAGCGCAAACCCGACCGCGACGTCTACCAGCGCCTGCTCCGCGATACCGACGTTGAAGAAGCGGTCCGGAAACCGCTCGGCAAACATGTAGCTATGATCCGAGTTAAATACATCGGCGGACAGTGCCACCACCTTCTCATTCTTTTCTCCGAGGGCGACCAGCGCTTCGCCGAACGCCTTTCGCATTGGAACTAGTTGCGCCATTGCTCGACTCCTTTCTCCAGTTCTGACAGCGCAGTTTCATACTGCTCTTTTGTAGGCGGCTGCCCGTGCCAGCGGTGATCGTACTCCATGAAGCTCACGCCCTTGCCCTTGGTGGTGCGGGCGATGATCACGGTGGGCTTGGCGTGCACCTCGTCCGCGTGGTCGAGCGCGTCCAGCACCTGGCGCATGTTGTGGCCGTGAATTTCTATAACGTGCCAGCCAAACGCCTTCCACTTGTCTGCAATCGGCTCGGTCGGCATGGAATCCATCGATGCGGAAGTCTGCTGGATACCGTTGTAATCCACGATTGCGGTGAGATTGCCGAGGCGGTACTTGGCGGCCGACATCACCCCTTCCCAGACGACTCCGGCGTTGAGCTCGCCGTCACCGAGAACTACGTACACATTGCCGGCGCTTGCGCGCGGCGAAGGCGAAGACTGGGCCGAGGGCTTCTGGATTTTCTGGCGCATCGCGAGTGCAGCGCCCACCCCTATGGCGACGCCGTGACCCAGCGGTCCGGCGGCAATCTCGACACCGGGGGTCTTGATGGGATCGGGATGACCCTGCAGACGGCTGTTGAACTGACGGAACGTCATCAGCTCTTCGGGCGGAAAGAATCCGCGGTGTGCCAGCGCCGTGTAGAGCATGGCGCACGCGTGCCCCTTGGAGAAGAGCAGCCGGTCGCGTTCTTCCCATCCCGGGTTGGCCGGGTCGACCTTCATGTGATGGAAGTACAGCGCAGTCAGGATTTCGGCGACGGAGTACGCACCGCCTAAGTGTCCCGTCTGAGCGTTGTAGACCATCTTGAGTACTTGAATCCGAAACTCCTGCGCTTTGCGCGACAGATCGCGCACCAGATCATCACTGTGTGCGTGCATCCATGTTCCCCCTTGTGCGACCGGCGTTGTTGCGCGATCGGCACCGTTCGTGGACTATGATATACGGTTGATATATCAAGATTCCCCACAGTACGACGGATCAGCGGCTTTGTCAAGAGCCGGTCGGGATTTCGGTATATTGTATACCGTCTTTGCCGGCGCTGCAAGCCGGTCAAATTGGCGTGCACCCATGAGAGACGAATTCATGCATTGACAATGCCGTGGTGCGTAGTACAATCTGGGAATCAGTCTCTATAAAAAGGAGTGAGATTATGAGAAGAGCAATCTGTCTGGTTCTCGTCCTCGCACTGCTCATGTCCGCGGCAACCCTGTTTGCCGGTGGCCAGGGTGAACGCGCTGCTCGTGCGCAGATCGTAAACGTTGCCTCAACCTTCCCGGGCGGTTCACCGCAGGATCAAGGGCTCAACGTGTTCAAACAGCTCGTTGAAGAGCGCAGCGGCGGCCGCTATGAAGTGATCATTCACACCGGTGGTGCGATGGGCAACGAGCGCGAGACCTTCGAGCAGCTGTCCGACGGCTCGGTTGAGTTCGGCGCGGTCGGCTCAAACGATATCTCGACCTTCTACCCCGAGTACGCGGTAGCAGAAGTTCCCTACGTATTCAACAGTGTCGATCAGTTCTGGAACTACTGGAACGGTCCCCTTGGGCAGGAGATCCATGAGCTGCAGGAGCGCGAACGCGGAGTACGCACCGTGGGCGTTGTCCTGCGTGGCGCGCGCTACCTGACCTCGAATCGGCCGGTTCGCTCGGTTGAAGAGGTGCGCGGCCTCACCATGCGTCTGCCGCCGGTGGGAGCGTGGTTTGCCGTATGGGAGCATCTCGGTGCCCTGCCGCAGGCAATCGACTTCTCGGAAGTCTACCTGGCGCTGCAGACCGGTACAGTAGAAGCGCAGGAGAATCCGCCCGAGACCATTGTGAACTACAACTTCCACGAGGTGCAGGAGTACCTGATTCAGACCGAGCACATCTACTCGGCGGCGCGTTTCCAGATGTCGCTGGCGTGGTTCAACCGCCTGAGCGCGGAAGATCAGCAGCTGTTCATCGATGCCATGGATGAAGCCACCGCCTATGCCAATGATCTCACCCGTGACGGAGACGCAGAGTTTGTCCGTGCGCTGGTAGAGGATTACGGCATGACCCTGATTGAGGTTGACCAGGTAGCCTTCCAGGAGGCGGTTCAGCCGGTGCTTCAGCGTCTTGCGCGCGAAGAATGGAAGCCGGGACTCTTCGAGCAGCTGCAGGATCTCTGATAGATCGCTGAAAGCAGCTTGAGATTCCGCTTGTGTGAGCGAGACCTCAACAATAGTGCGCCGTGGTACTCTGTTACTGCGGCGCACTTTTTGTGGTAGGGTTCGTGACACGCTTGGTGGAAGACTGCGCGATCGGCGCAGCGAGAAAGGGAGTCAGAACGTGAAACGAATACTCGAAACGATCAACGCAATTGTGTTGCTGGTGATGTTCATCATGGTGATGATCACCGTTGTTTTCCGAAACGTGCTCAGAATGCCGGCGTCATGGTCACAGGAGCTCTCGGAATACATCTTTGTGTTCCTGGTGTTTGTCGGCTCCGCGGCAATCATGAAAGAAGAGAAGCACATCAGCATCGACACCGTTGTGTTCCAGCTTCCGGCAAAGGCGCAGCGCATCGTCCGGGTTATCGGGCGGCTGCTGATTGCGCCGTTTCTGGGGGTGATGATCTTCGGCAGCTTCCATAACATCGGCGCTACCTGGAACAACTACCTCCCGACCGTCCCGTGGTTCCGCATCGGCATCATCTACGTGGTGGTACTGGTCAGTGCCATCCTGATGGCGTTCTACCTGGTAGTGAATCTGATCCAGGACCTCCGGGGCCGCTACCACACCGATATCAACATCATGGGTACGGACCTCCACGAGCTGGGCGAGGAGGCAAATCAATGATCTATTTCATGTCAATCGGCCTGGTAGTGTTGCTGGTGCTGGGCGTTCCGGTCGGGTTTTCGCTCGGCATCGCGGCGCTGTTTGCCTACTTCGAGAGCACCGGCGGTGCGATCGTTCCCTCGGTTATTTCGCGCCGCATGATGTTTGGTCTCAACAATTTCTTGCTGCTGGCCATTCCGCTGTTCATCCTTTCGGCCAAGATCATGAACACCGCCAAGATCACTTCCAAGATCTTCGGCTTTGCGCACACTGTCGTTGGCTTCCTGCCAGGCGGACTGGGGCACGCCAACGTTGTGGCCAGTCTTATCTTTGCCGGCATGTCGGGTGCAGCGGTGGTTGACGCCGCCGGACTGGGCCAGATAGAGATAGAGGCGATGGTGGACGGCGGCTACGACAGAGAGTTCAGCGTTGCGATAACCGCCGCATCGTCCACGATCGGTCCGATCT
>PWMO01000430.1 GCA_003558175.1 Spirochaetaceae bacterium | reverse complement strand
TTTACCTACGCCACCTTCCGCAACGAGCCTAAGCGGCAGGCCGTCTCGGCCATGAGTCCGTACCTCCATTTCGGCCACGTGTCACCGCTCAAACTGGCACTGGCGGTCTGGGACGTCGAAGCCCGGAACGGCGAGGCCCGGGAGCCGAGGGACGAGAGCGCCCTTTCCTGGGGCGGTCACGGCGCCGATGGACAGCTGCCCGATGGACAGCTGCCCGGCCTGGAAGACGCCATTGCCGCGGCCGGTGACGCAACACACCCTAACGACGGGCTGCGCGAGAACAAGCGCGTCTATCTGGAGGAACTGTGCGTCCGTCGTGAGCTCGCTCACAACTACGCAGAATACGAGCCCGCTTACGACAGCTACGATGCGCTTCCCGAGTGGGCCCGATCGACGCTGGAAAAGCACCGATCCGACTCGCGCCCGGCATACTATGACCAGGCGACTCTGGAGTCGGCAGGCACCGATGACCCCTACTGGAACGCAGCTATGAGCGAAATGCTCAAGACCGGATTCATGCACAACTATATGCGAATGTACTGGGGCAAACAGATTATCGCCTGGACGGCTGATCCTAGCGAGGCGTTTCGGATCATCTCCTATCTCAACAACCGCTATTTTCTTGACGGCCGTGATCCCAATTCCTACGCCAACGTGGCCTGGCTCTTTGGCCTGCATGACCGACCGTGGCCCGAACGACCAGTCTACGGGACCGTCCGCACCATGAACGCCAACGGACTGCGCCGTAAGTGCGACATCGACGGCTACGTGCGCTGGGTCGAATCACTGTAAACGCGCAGCACGGATCTCAACAAGCTTCGTAACAGTTCCGAAGAGTTCGTAACGGTGGCAAAAAACCACATGAGTCCGCGGCGTGAAAGCCGATACAGTGAATATGGGACTGTTGTGCCGCTGCGACGGTCGTCCGCAAAGACAGTCACATACAGTCACAAAAGGAGTGAGTCTCGTGAAGAGGTTGCTGTTGTTGGTTCTGACCCTGGTTCTGCTGCTGCTTGGCGGCAACTCCGCGCTGTTCGCGCGCGAAACTCGGGTCGGTTTGGGATTTGGCCTTCCCAACGCGGTGCTTGTGTTCCGTCCGGTACCGTGGGAGGTGAAGGCAGGGTACGATTTCACCGAAGGCAAAGAGTACGTCTTTGGCAGCCTGGATTATCGCTTTGTGAACTCGCGGCCAATCGTGGACAACATCCACCTGTCGCTCGGCGTAGGCGGCTACGTGAAACTGCTGCTGCCGGACGACGACAGTGCCAGTGTGGAAGGCGGTCTCCGTCTGCCGGTGGGCGTACAGTATCTGCTGCTCGATGACTTTCTCGAGTTTTTTCTGCAGATCTCTCCCGGCCTGGACTTCTTCCCCAAGCCCGGCTTCTCGGACCAGCCGGTGCAGGTCTGGCTTGGATTCACGGTGCTGGTGGACTGACCTTCGCTGCCGCGGTGTCGCCATACAGCAGTCTTGCGATGCCGCGGTGTCAGGTCGTGAGGGGCAAAGACTGCGCCACAGTCACCACAGTCACCACAGTCACCCGCAATCACGCCACCGGGAACTCGTGTGACGAAGATGAGCTTTCGCCGTGCGCTGAGCGCTCAGCGCTGTACTGCAGGTACGGAAGTATCGCGTCGTTCTTGAAGCCCCCGATCCCGTCGTAGGTGATGGAGAGCACCGGTACACCGGTTATTTCACGGATGGCGGGGCTCATTGCCTCAGTAACCAGACCGGCGCAGCAGAATGCGGGATTCAGCTGAACAAACAGAGCCAGGTCGGGGTACTGCTGCTTGATGTACCAGGTCTTCATCAGATTGTCCTGCGATTCGCCTTCGTGCTCCAATCGAACGCGGAACCTTTCCAGAATCTGCGCCGGGTTCTCCGCGAAACGCGGCAGGGGCTGCTGAACCACGCGTTCGAGCCTGCGGTAATACCAGCGTTCCATCTGTGCCATCGCCGCCATCATCGGCTTGAGCGCCAGCAAACGCCCCAGCCTGAGATCGCGCGCCCAGCGGCGAAAGTACACGTTGGAAGTCATTCGAGTGAACTCATGAAACGGCATGGTCACCACCTCGCCGCCGTTTTGCTCGATGTAATCGATCACGTCCTGGTTCATGACGTCGTTGTCCCGCACGTACACGTCGCCAAACAGAGCTACCTTCGGCCGTCGCGCGGTGTGATCGTAGTCAATGGCATCGAAGAGATCCGTGATCTGATCGATCGCGTCCGTCTTGCCGTGACCGTTTTCTTCAAACACCCCGCGCAGGATTGCCAGCGACGCTTCTACCGCGCGATTGGTCTGTCCCGCCTGGCGTTCGTAGGGACGAATACGACATGCGATGCGGCGGATAAGGCCGGAAAACATGTAGGCGAGGTAGGCGTTGGCGGTGATTACCGGTGAAAGATCGATGAACGTCATGTTACCGAGGTAGACCGACGCCTGCTCCATCCCCTTGTACTGGCGCAGGATCTCCTGGATATGATGCGGAAAGAGCCGAATATTGCACGAAAACTCCGCGGTCGGCACCCACAGAGCGCAACGCTCGGGGCTGAGCACGTGGCGGCGTACCGTTTCAGCAAATCCTTCTACCAGCGCATTCATCGGGATGCGCTGCCCGTTGTTCCAGCGCAGGCTGCGCCTGATCGTCTCGTCGGTCTCTTCCATCACCAGCGCCGGATATCCCTGGCTCCTGAGAATTGCCGCGATCAACGGAATGGCGTAATTGTCCCAGTTCGGCAGTATCAGGGTGCGATCATCTGTAAGCCGTCGCAGGTAGCCGGGATTGATACCCTGGTAGCCGGACGCGGCGGACTCTGCCGTTGGGACGAGTTCTGAGACGCCGATGGGGCCGGTGGGGCCGGTGGGGCCGCCACCGCCGCTGGTTGACACGGCCGCTTTGGCCGCCGCAGGCGCGGCACGGCAGTGCTGTTCCCGACGGCGGCGCTGTTCCCGATGATTGTTGAATGCGCGCAGCGCAGCTTCAACGCTTGTCTCGTAGCCCACCCGCGAGTCGTGATCGTCCAGCTCCAGAATCAGGTACGGCTTGTCGTGGGCTTCCATGATGCGGCGAAAGTACTCACCGACGAACGAATCGGGGCCGCACTTGAACGACGTAACCATGACCGGATAGAGGCCTGGAGTTTCGGCGGCAATCTGAGCCGCCTGCAGCACGGCCCGGCCGTATGACCAGTTCAATTCCTGCAGCAGCGGGGCAATCGGACTGTCGCAGTCGGACGCCAGGTCGAGCATGTCCTGATAGAACACCCGAACGCCCATGGCCGCAAACAGATCGGGGATACCCTTATTCATGGTCTGCGGGAGAACCGTATAGGGTCTGCCGAGCAGCACCACGTCAACCCGGCTTCCATCGCCCCGCTTGTCGAGATACAGCTGCTGCAGCGCCCGGTTGCGCCGCTCGCGAAATGCGTCTGCGGCCTCAAGCGCCTGTGCCACGCGCCGCAGCCCAACGCGCTCCCCGGGAAGTACCGACAGTGCACGGTACAGCTCGCTTACACGCTGCAGTACGCTATACCGCCTGCCGACCAGCGGCGCAATTACCCGCTCACGACACACTCCCTGCGCAATCAGCGACGAGGCAAACTGCGTGACATAGCAGTACTTGCGTCGCTCACCGTTGGGGCCGCCGCTCTCCTCCAGCGCGGTAGGCAGGAAGAGGTAGTCACACTGCTCGAGCAGCGCCTCCGCGTGTCCGTGCCAGGCAGAGACCGGCGCGCAGAACTCCGCTCCCGAGCGTGTCTTGCCGCGTCGCGTTGCGTCCGTCAGGCCGCGGCTGGTACGAGTCGGTACTCCCAGGCGACGAAAGAAGAACTCCCAGTACGACAGGCCTTCGCTCATATAGAGCGCGTCGGGCAACCCGACGACCCGTCCCGTGGCGCGCGGGACCACGGTTTCAGGCGCTGCGTCAGTCTCCGCCTCGCCACGCTGTGAACCCGGCGCCGGTTCCGACTCGGCGGCAATCTCCCGCTCCAGCCTGCGTCGTTCGCGCAGCAGATCAAACCCGGAACGGTTCCGATTGACGTAGCGGGTATCGGAGTAGTCACGGCCGCACAGAAAACCGAACGCCACGCTGCCGCCGTCAATCTGCGCCACGGTCAGCTTGCAGTGGTTGGTGCAGTAGGTACAGACCTCGCGCCGCAACGGGATCTGCCGGCGCCAGAACTCCAGCCCGACAAAGCGCTCCGACATCACGCCGGCGTCCTTCAGCGCGAGGGCCGCACCAAGCGCCCCGGTCAGGTGACACCACGGAGACACGTGAATCGGCCGGCCGAGCTTCTGTTCGAACGCCGCAACCAGCGAACGGTTCTTCGCGGTGGCTCCCTGAAACATCACCACTGAGCCGATCTGCTTCTCGACCGCCACCTTATGCAGGTAGTTCTCGCGAACGGCGTGGACCGCCGCTGCAAGCAGCTCCGGCACGCTGTGCCCTCCGGCCAGCAGATAGTTGATGTCCCGATCCATGAAGACCGTACAGCGGTCGCTTACCAGCGGCGCACGTACTCCCTCGGTCAAAGTCTCGTAGTCCGCCACCGAGACCCCCAACCGCTTGGCCTGTTCTTCCAGAAAACTGCCCGTCCCCGCCGCACAGACGTTGTTCATCGCCGAGAATGTCACTCTTCCGTTCTGCAGTGTGGTGAACTTCGCGTCCTGACCGCCGATCTCGATGATGGTGTCTACCTCTGCGTTGATCTCGCAGGCGGCGCGGGCGTGGGCGCTTATCTCGTCCATTATCTCGTCGGCACTCACCAGAGCACCAATAAACTTGCGCCCTGATCCGGTGGTGGCGCTGCCGTGTACTCTGAGCGCACAACCTTGATCCTGCGCAGCCTGACCGACCGCCTGGAACAGCGACTGCACGGCCTCCAGCGGACGCCCAGCGGTCCGCGTATAGAAGCCGCCGAGAACGGCGCCGTCGAGCGCGGTGATCACCGCCTTGGTGCTGGTCGAACCGATGTCTATGCCCAGGTAGGCATCGAGCAGTTCGGGCCAACTGCGGTAGATATCGACCTCAACCATCTGATCGCGTCCGGCCGCTCCGGGACGGGCGGTGAACTCGTACCGGTGATGCGCCGCAAAATCGGGAAAATCGGACTGCTGAAGCGACAGCGGCGCGAAAAAGCTGCCGCGATCAGGCGGCCGGCCGTCGAACAGTGCTGCGACCGATTCTATGGCCGACAGTCGGACGCCGGCGCGATCGACCAGGGTGAGCGCAGCACCAATGGCCCCCTGCGCAGAACCGTATCCATCAGCGGTGACCTCGTTTGCCCCCAGCGCGCGGATTGCGCGCACTACCGCCTCGTTATGGGCAACGCCGCCGGTAACGAGCACCTGCCCGGCGATCTCCGGCTCCTTGAAAACGGTATCTACGATATTGTGTGCAAGCCCGCCGCAGAGCCCTTCGCTGATTGCCGATAACGAGTAGCCCTCCTGCTGCGCATGAATCAGGTCGGTCTTGGCAAACACCGAGCAGCGAGTGGCAACCGCCGGAGCAGGATCGCTGTTGGCCAGCGCAATCCGGCTCAGCTCGGCGCTGTCATTCAGACCCAGCCGCGCCGCCTGCTGGTCCAGGAAACTGCCGGTACCGGCGGCGCAGGAGGTGTTGGTGCGGACGCCCTGGTAGTTGCCTTCTGCGTCAAAACGAATCAGACAGAACTGCTCGCCGCCAACCAGCAGCACGTTGCGTGCATTCGGATAGCGCTGACGCGCGGAGCGAATCGCCGCAATTCGAGAATCGACCACGAGGTCGGCTCGAACAACGGAACCCATGCCGCCGCTGACCGCGCAGCCGTGCAGATCTCGCGCACAGCCGCTGCGGCCGAGATGCTCATCCAGCTGCTCCAGGGCACGCTTCACGTTGCCCTCGTGAGGCGCGGAAAAGGTTGTGACGATCTCCCCTGAGCGCGTGAGTGCTGCAGCCGAGAGGGATGTCGAGCCGATATCGATGCCAAGTACGAGCTGATCTGACATAGCCAGTGAACCCATTGTACCAGCCGCCGCTGCATCCCGCAAGGTTGCCGAGATTGCGCCGGGGCAGCGGAAGCGAGGTCTGGCGGTTCCTGCTTACGGACCCACGGCGGCCTGAAAGCGCTCAACGTCACGGCGGTGAACCGCGGACAGAACCTTCTCCAGTCCGGCCATGAACTCGGAAATGCAGTCACACGTCAGAGAATAGTAAACTGTGGTTCCCTGCTTACTGTCCTGCAGGATGCCGACGCTCTTGAGGACCGACAGATGCCGCGAGACGGTTGACGTGTCCACTCCGATCCGGCTCGTGATCTCGCAGACACATTGCGGACCGTCTCGTTCGATCAGGTCTACAATGTAGACCCGAGTCGGATGCGCCATTGCCTTGAGCACGGCGGCGCGAGCCTCGGCCCTGAGCTTCTGATTTCGGTCCATACTGTTCCAGCCTTCTTGCATAGCTTGCCAAAAACGCACGCCCGGGTCAAGGTCAACTTTGCCGAGTTCGGCACGTGCAGGGACCTCGCGATAGCACCGTCCACGAATGCACCGATTCGGTCGCACTTGACACGCTGGTTTTATTTGGCTATATTGCCAATAAAGCATTGTATTTGCCGCAAGCGGCAGAGGAGGTACCGTGAAGATTCAGATTCTGGGGCCAGGATGTGCCAACTGTGAGAACCTCGAGAAGAACGCACGACAGGCTGCGCAGCAGCTCGGCATCGACGCA
>PWMO01000501.1 GCA_003558175.1 Spirochaetaceae bacterium | reverse complement strand
GCTCTTGCTGGCCCGCCGCCTCAAGACGACCCTGCGCCCGCGACGTCGCCCCGATCCGCGACGTCGCCCCGCTACGATTGCCGCCGATCCGTGACCGCGGGGGCACGTTCGTCAGCCCAGGAAGATGTTCGCGATTCCGGAAATGGAAAGGATCACGAGAACCACCGAGATCACGGTAAACCAGCGCGTGGTATACCCGTGCATCTCCTGGAAGCGCGCGTTCATGTCCAGTCGCAGATCTTCGAGGCGTTTATCGGACTGTTCAAAACGTTTGTCGACCTGCTCAAAGCGCCGCTCCATCAGGCCGACACTCCGTTCCAGGTGGCCAAAGCCCTGCTGCATCAACTCGCGTTGCGCCTTCAGCTCCTCCTCGATACGCACGCTGCGCTCCAGCAGGACCGGCAGGTCCGCGGTAGCCTCCTCGCGCAACCAGTCTCTCAGATTGCCCCGCACGTAATGCCCAATGCTTTCGAGGGTCTCTCGCGACAGCTCCATGGTTCGCCCCATATGCCTGATAACGCACGGAAATCTCCTGCTGATTGAATAATAGCAGAAATTCGTACCAAAATCGAGAAGATTCCCGGTTCCGGCGCGCATGCCGGCTATTGCAGCGGCACGGTTATCCCATTTGTCAATCGCGTGGCGATTCGATATGTTTTGCCCAGGAATCGCCCTGTGAAGATTGTCATCCTGTCGCCGCCGTTCTACTCCCATTTCGGGCCGCTACTGGCGCTCGCCGACGCGCTCAAGCGTGTCGGCGCCAAACCGTCAATTGCCTGCACTCCTGAGTTCGAGCCCGAAATCCGCGCTGCTGGGATGGGGTTCCTCGACCTCAGGATAAACCGCAACGCCAACACCGGAAGAGCGACCGCAACCGCCCAGGGGCGCACGGAGCGCAGGCGTCTGCAGGAGTTCCTGCAGTCAACGCACCGCGGGCCGATCGAGACGCTGCGCACGCAGAATCGCCACCGACTCGCCGACATGCTTGCCAATCCGGAACAGCTCCTGGAAGGTGTCGCAACAATTACGGCACAGCAGCGGCCGGATCTCTGGGTTGTCGATCAGCTGTCGTACGGGGCAACGCTCGCACTTATCGCGCATGGACAGCGATTTGTCACCTTCTGCCCACCGCACCCATTAAGCATCCCGTCTGTTGACGCGCTCTATAGCGTCCCGCGGCGCTTTCCTTCGCCGTTTCACGTTTCGCAAGACGAACTTGCCACGCTCGAGCTCGAGGCGCGCGAGCTGGACCGCCAGTTCACGCAACGTTTCAACCAACTGCTCGCGCCGTTCGGGCGCAGCGTGGAACGAGCGTTCAGCACGGCATCGCCGGAGCTCATCATTCACAATTACCCGCAGCTCGCCGCAGCGGAACGCGTCTCCTTGCGGCGATCCGAGACAGCAGGTCGCCGGGACGGCCGCCGTGTCTATTGCGGCTACTGCTTTCAACCGGGAGACGAGACCGCGGTCGATGCGTGGCTGTCGGCAGGCCAAACAGGCAGAGCGCAAGAATCGGACGAATCAGGGTCGGCAATTGAGGCAGGTGCGGCGGCCGCTGCCGAGCCTCAAGCGGTGAGATCATCCGCTCCGCAACGCGTGGTGATCGCGCTGGGGACCTTTCTCTCAGCGCGGCTCGACGTGCTGCGTGCGGCAGGAACCGCTATCCGAGCGCTCTACCCGCAGGCAGTGATCGCAATTGGGGCGGGTGATTATGCCGAACAGCTGCGTCGCGAAATCGGGGCTCCCGGGGCTTCCGGGGCTCCCGCGATCGTTGAGCCGTTCATCGATCAGCGAGAGTTGCTGCGGGACGCCGATCTTTTTGTCCATCACGGTGGCGTGAACTCACTCACCGAGGCACTGTATTACCAGGTTCCGATGGTGGTGATGCCGTTCTCGAGCGACCAGTTTAACGTAGCTGCGGACGTTGAGGACGCGCACCTGGGAGCCGTGCTCGACCCCAACGAGGTTGGCGTTGAGACAATGCAGCGTGCGGTCTCGCTCGCCCGCTCGCATACAGCGCGGGCTGCGTTGTCCCGGGTGTCACGCCAGGTCCGCGCGCGGGGACCGTCATTCGCAGCACGCGAGATTCTTACGCTGCACCCTCACTGAGGGTAACCAGACCGAGGTCGCCGTCAACCACCACGCGGTCGCCCGCAGAAATCAGCGCTGCATCATGAACCGCCGTTACGCACGGAATCCCAAGCGACCGTGCCAGCAGCGTCCCGAGTCCCAGCCGGGTCCCCGTTCGCTCCACCACCGCAGCAACGGCTCGGCCGGATTGCAGTGCACCTACTGTACACTTCTCACATACCAGAACCAGTGGTTCAGCGCCGACCGATATCGGCGCGCCCGCGCGAACGGCCACCCCCCGCACCGCTCCCGCTGCAGCACCAATCCCGGTCAGCTGCTGTGCCGAAAGCCGGCCCACGACAGCGTCGGCCGCAGCCGTGCGATCGGCGGGTTCGGTGTCGAGTTGCCCCGTTCCCGAGCGCGAGCGGTCACGCTCGGCCTCACACGCCTGCTCGGCCAGCGGTAGCAGTTCCGCCGCGCTGTAGTCTCCCACCGCGGCAGCGCGCTCGAGGAAAGCGGAACGCAGCTCAGCAGTGGCGGAGTCGGAGTGCGACGGTTGCAGCAGTGCCAGAAACGCATACGGGTCGGCGGGCCGCATGATTCTCTGGTGACAGGCGCCCAGCGCGTATCGGGCCAGAACCGGAGCGATTGCCGCGGCTGCGGGATACCGTGCGGTTCCAGCTGTTGCGGCGTTGGCGGTGAAACCGGATTGGTCGAGGTAGCGTTCCAGCAGCTGCCGCAGCGCCTGCGGGGTGAGGTCTACACTCGCTCCGTCCGGGAGTCGAGCGGCCGGTACGTCAAGTTCGCCGCGCTCGACGGCGTTCAATGACGCTGCGGCGACCAGTTGGAGATCGGAACCGGGATCGAACGAGTTCCCGGCCGTAAGCTGTGCCTCGACCCACGACCGCGCCCACGCGCGACGCACTGCCTCGAGCGCCACGGCCCGGGTCGGCGCACTCATCAACTCAAACGATCCAGTGCGCGCCACCCTGCGCCGCAGCACAACCGGCCGCTCCAGCCGCTCGAACAGCTCCAGTAATCGCTCCGCCTGGTGACCGGTGAAGTCGGTGCCGACAAACAGGTGCTCGACCTCGAGCAACAGCGCCGGCAGCGTCTCGGCCGACGGCGCCAGGCGCCGATACGGGGCGGCAAGCATTACCAGCCGGGTATCCAGCCCCGAGCTGCTGCGGTAGTCGGCAAACAAGCGTTGCGGGACGGCAACGGTGTGCCCCGACGTTGCGGCACGAGGGTGGCGGTGGGCGGAGTCACTCATGGGCGTCCTCGCCGGTGTGCAGCACGGTGACATGCTGAAAATTGTCGACCACGTCGTAGCGTTCGACGGCGATTCTGAGCAGCAGCGACTCGGGCGCGTTGACAAACGCTTCCATGCCGGGATACTTGGCGAGGTAGAGATGCCGGTAGAGTGTCGCGTTGTCGGATCCGACCTCGTGCACCGTCCCGGATGCCTCCACGCCAATCACCTGCATCAACTCCTCCGGTTCACTGCGCCGATCGTCACAGAAGAACGCGACCTGCGGTCGTGCCGCCAGGTACCGACACTTGCGCGTATTTCGCGGCGTACAGAAAACGATGCTGCCAAGGTCGTCGGCAGTGACGAAGGCAACGATGGAGGTGTGCGGTCTGCCGCTGTCGTCAAGCGTGGCGAGTACCCCGTACAGCTGATGCGTCAACAGCCGCTTGACCGAGCGGCGTAATGCATGTTCGTTCATGATTGCTCTCTCCCTGCTCTATGCAGCGCGATCACCCGCCGATAGAACGTTGCATACTGCTCGGCCATTGCGCCGAGCGAGTAGCGGCGTTCCACCGTACTGCGCGCTTCGGCCCTGAGACGCTGCAGTGCGGACTCCTCCAGCCGGTTCTCGATTAGAAGGGTTTGCAGCTCCTGCTGCAGCGAGACTGCAGAGCCGGTATCGATAAGGTAGCCGTTGATGCCGTGGCTGATGTAGCTCCGTGGACCTCCGCGCAACGGAGCGAGCACCGGCATTGCCGCAGCCATTGCCTCCAGGATCGAGAGGCCAAACTCCTCTTTGACGCTTGGGCAAACGTAGGCGTCGTAGCCGTAACGCGGACTGCGCGCAGCGCACCACGCGAGCAACCCGCGCACCACCTGGTTCGGCTGCGCCGGCAGATGACACAGGCGCCCCGCGGGCAGCTCACGCGCGGCCAACGCAATGTCGTCGCAGATTGCCTGCTCCTCTTCCGACGGTTGCCGCAGATCCCCTCCCACAATGACAAGGTTGAAGGTCTCGTGCAGGCCGCTCTCCGCCCACGCACGCACCAGCGTTGCCTGCCCCTTGATCGGGCTGAGACGTCCGACCGTAAGCAGCAGCGTAAAATCGAAGCGGGCGCGATCGAGCACCGTCGGTAAACCCGGCTCGCTTTCGCCGCAGAGGAGCGCTTCAGCGTCGCCGAGCGGCGAGAACGACCTGGTGGACACCCCCTCGTCAATGGCTGCGGTAGCGCGGCTGCCAAGGTTCTCGAGCTGCGGGAAATACGGAATCAGCTCGCGCGCGAACGCTTCGCGGCCGATGCCGATTACGCCACACGACCAGCGCAGCAGCTCGTCTCCAACAACAATGCGGTTCAAGATATCGGCGGCAGCGGACGCCTCGCGCTCTACCAGTTCTCCGTCGGCTCCGCAGACGGTACGGTGCGGGTCGGGTGTCAGGGTGACCACCAGCGGCACGCCCCGTGCGCGTGCGGCGCGGGCAACGGCACGCGACGCGTTGTCGAGAAATCGCACGTGAACAAGCCCGGTCTCCGGCGCAGCAAGCGCCAGCATGCGGTCAACTGCGGCCTTGATGCGGTGTTCGGCACGCAGAAACCCCGCGGCATTCCGACCCACGAGGTAGACCGGCACGCGCAAGAGCAGATGCTTCGGCGAAAGTTCCTCTCGGGCACGAAACGGGTATGCGGCGGCGTTACTGTCGTAACAGACCACGGTGACCACCGGCGCCAGCCGCTCCCCAAGCTCTCCGCCGAGCTCACGCACCAGACTACCCAGCCCGCCGCTTCCGCCTTTGCCCAGACGCATCGGGTCACCGTAGAAGACCGTTTGCAGCAGCCCGGCGTGCCATCCCGGTTGCCCTCCGTTTGCCCCGTTGGGAAGGATGTCTTGTAGCTCGGCAAGACCCGCAGCTGCGGCGTGGCGGCGCATCTCTGCGGGATCGATAAACTGAGACAGCGCAAGCAGCGCCTCCACGCGGACACCCCACGGATTGGTCTGCTGCTGCAGCAGTGCGCACAACTCGGGAACGAGCGACGAGATATCCGCCTCGCCAATGTAGCCAATCAACTCCACAAGCGCTTCGTCGGCGCTCATGTCACCGTCTCGCCGAGCGCCGGCCGGCCGGCCGGCCACGGTCCCCCGTTCGCTGCGCGGAAGCCCGGCCGGCGCGCGCAACAGCCGTCGGGCGGTATCGGCATCAAACGGCCGCAGCCCTGCGGAGCGGCTGAACGCCAGCGCCGGCGCGGGATCCAATCGGTGTTCAAGCACCGCACCGGCCAGCTCCCGCTCGAGCGCGACACGGCAGGCCGCGTCACCTCGGCGCG
Source organism: Spirochaetaceae bacterium (assembly GCA_003558175.1). Lineage (GTDB taxonomy): Bacteria > Spirochaetota > Spirochaetia > DSM-27196 > PWMO01 > PWMO01. The sequence goes on along the minus strand of PWMO01000501.1, from coordinate 1,106 downwards.
CAAGCCGCGCCATGTACCGGTCATGGTAGTTGCAGCGACCGAGACGCTCGAACGGTTGTTGCTGCCCCACAACGGTCATCAGTTGTGCATGGTTGATTTCGCTGCAATGCGCGGCGGCGGCGTGCATCCGCGTGGCCGCCTCCAGAACCGGATCGAGCGTGCAGTCCGCGGTCGGCGCTTTGCCGGCGATTGCGGCCGCGAGCGTGCGATAGTAGTCAATGTTCGCGGGATCCTGTTCGAGGTACAGGTCCGTACGCAGACGGGAGAAGGCGTCGGTCACGCGCGAAACTATAGCACACGAGGCGGCCGATGTCGTCTGCCGGGCCGTCCGCTGCGCCGCGACCGTCCGCGTCTACTGTTGGGGCCCCTCCATCAGCGCCTGGTAGATCCGTGCCAGGTCCTGTTCGACTCTCAGAAATGCCTCTACGATTTCGGGGCTGAACTGGGTTGCGGAGCCGGCTCGGATGATCTCGACACTTTCGGCATGGGAGAACGCCGATTTGTAGGGTCTGGTTGACCGCAGTGCGTCGTACACGTCGGCCACCGCCATAATCCGCGCTGCCAGGGGAATTTCTTCGCTGCGGAGCCCATCCGGATACCCGGCTCCATCCCAGCGCTCGTGGTGGGATCGGACGATATCCAGCCCGACGTTCAGCAAGGAGTTACCGTTATAGGCGGCGATGGCAGCCTGGATGGTGCCTGCGCCAATGGTGGTATGGCTCTTCATAACCGCAAACTCGTCCTGGGTCAGAGCCCCCGGCTTGAGGAGGATAGAATCAGGGATACCGATCTTGCCGACATCATGCAGCGCAGCAGCGTGAAAAATTGTCTCGGCAAAGTCGCCGTCTTCAGGGCGGAGGATCTCAGCCAGAGCGCGGCAGTAACTCCGCGTCCGCTCGATGTGTCCTCCGGTGACGTCATCCCGTGACTCGGCGAGCTTGGCCACGGTTACGATGGTTGCGAGGTGAGACTCCGCTATTCGCTGTGTCTTCTGCTGAACCAGGTGCTCGAGGTGCCGGTTGTGTTCTTCCAGCGACTTCTGCAGACTTCGTACCTTGAGATGCGTCTCCACCCGAGCCTGGACCTCTTCAAACTGGAACGGCTTG
>PWMO01000457.1 GCA_003558175.1 Spirochaetaceae bacterium | reverse complement strand
CCCCTGCCGTTGGTGCCCTGCTCGGGCGTCCCGACCCTGAGCGGTGGTGACGGAACCGATTCGGGCCACTGCAGCGCGTCACCGGTCTCCATCCCCAGAAAGAGCGATCCAACGAACCCGTCTGCGGCGGTGATTGAATCAGCAAAACTCTGATCGTCAAACACGCCGTAACCTGAAGGCTCCAGGTAGAGCACGTCAAAGGCCAGCGCACTCGCATCGGCGCGTGACACAAAATTGACGATGTACGAATAGACCTCGCGTGGCCACGGCCAGGTAAGCCCCATCGCGTCGCGAGCCCAATCCAGACTGGCCTGGTCAAGCAGTATCAGTACCACTCTTGAGTCCGGCTCCCGAAACGGGGCGATCGCGCGCACCCGCGCGTCCCAGGTGCGCGCCTCGAACAGCTCAAGCGCGCCGAACAACCAGAGCAACAGCGCTGCCAGTGAGGCCGCGATCCCCACCAGCAATCCACGCAGCAGCGTTGAGCGACTCATTCTACGCCCCCCCGTTCAGCCGGCTTTCTAGATCGAGCCCAGTGCCCGTTCGTAGCGGCGTTGGCGCTCGGCTGATCCGGTGCCGTCGTGGCGATACGTCCCGATGGCGTTGCGCACAACATCAATGCGCGCGGTGGGAGACGGATGGGTCCGCATGAACCCGGGGCCGTCGGCCACCCAGCTCTCGTTCATCCGTTCGAGTACACGGATGAGACCGTTCGGGTCGTAGCCAACGCGTTTCATGATCTCCACTGCGGCTTCATCGGCCTCGCGCTCGGCACCACGGGAGTAGCCGCTGTTTACCAGGGTCGAGGTGATATCGCTGATTGAGCCTTCGAACGCTTCGGTGAGTTCGGCAACTTCCTCCGAGGTGGCAAACTGCGCCCCGGTAATGGCGGCACTGGTTAACGCGGTGGTGATACGAGACGTGCGAATTGCCTGTAACCCGTGCCGATGCCGGATATGCCCGATCTCGTGGGCCAGAATAGCCGCCACGTCGTCCTCTGAACGGGTGAGCCGCAGCAGCCCACGCGAGATAAACACCAGCCCACTTGGGGTGGCAAAGGCGTTGATCTCGTCACTGTCCAGCGCCATGAACCGATAGCCACCGAACAGCTCGGGACGGTCCGAGGCCATCGCAAGCCCCTGACCCACGAGATTGAGATACTCCGTAACCGCCTGTTCGTCAAAGGGCTCGTACTGGTCAAGGATGGTGGCGCCTACGGCGCGCCCGATGTAATACTCCTGCTCCGGGGTGATGTCCTCGAAACTGCGGCTCACCGCGTCGGCGGTTCGTGTGACGGACTCCGCCTGCTGCTCGGTCATCCTGCCCGTCGCGACCGCAACGCCGGTACCAACCTCGGCAATCGAGCCGAGACTTTCGCATCCGCCCACAACGATTGCGGCTGCTCCCAGGATCAGGAAGACCGAAGGGAAGAAGCCACGCGTCCGAAAACCGTTACGCATCATCGGTCGCCTCCCGGGAGCCGCAACGCCCCCTCCTCCAGGAACGCCGCGAGGCGTGCGGCGTCAACCGCATAGCCCTCCAGGCGATCGACCGCGTCGTAGTTCAAACCCTGCTCGGCCCGATACCGGTCTTCGACCTCCTGGTTGAACCCGCGCCCCGCCAGAGCGACCTCGCTGCCGGTTGCTTCGCGTTGTGCCGCGGCGTCGCCGGTCTGCATCACGATGCGCTTGGTAGTGAGTGCCGAAGAATGCACCCAACCGGTCACACCGTCATGACGAACCCTGGCCCAGCCCTGGGCCTGCTCCAGAACCTCGACGCGATCGCCGTAGTTCAGTACGGCGTCCACTCTGCCGAGAAAACTGGGATTCGATCGAACCTGGGTTTCCCGCACCTCGACACTCATCATGGTCTGGGCCCACAATGCCGTGGCAACCCCAAGCAGGATCAGCGTCGCGAAACCGAGTCGTCTTCGCATACCTAAACCCTCCGCCCTGTCTAAGATAGCGCGAAACCAGTTACTTGTCAGGCTGCGCTGAACCGTGCGGCGGGAGCGTCACGCCCGATCGCGTTGTGGCCGCGTCAGGCGCTTCGTGGCCGCGGCCGGCGTCTCGCGGCGGCTGCCAAACGCGCCGCGGCAGCCGCGAAACAGTCGCCGAATCTATTGGAGTGCGCGAATGATCACCACGCCGTTGTGCCCGCCGAAGCCCAGCGAGTTCGACATAGTTGCGCGGATCGCTCCTTTGACACCGGTGTTCGGAACGTAGTCGAGGTCGCACTCGGGGTCCGGATTGTCGAGATTGATGGTAGCCGGAAAGAACTGGTCGCGGATCGCCAGCGTGCAGACGATTGCCTCTACTCCCCCGGCCGCTCCGATGAGATGCCCGTGCATCGACTTGGTCGACGAGACCTTCAGTTTTGAAACGTGTTCGCCGAAGACCTTCTTGATCACCGCGGTCTCGATCGGGTCATTGACCGGCGTTGAGGTGCCGTGGGCATTTACGTAGTCGATCTCTTCCGGCTGCATTCCGGCATCGGCAAGCGCCATACGCAGCGCCGCGATCGCGCCGCGCCCTTCGGGGTGGGGCGAGGTGAGATGGTTGGCGTCGCAGCTGATTCCGGAACCGGCAACCTCGGCGTAGATGGTGGCTCCCCGCCTGCGTGCGTGTTCGAGCTCTTCGCATACCAGCACGCCGGCACCCTCGCCAATCACAAACCCGTCGCGGTCGCGGTCGAAGGGTCGGGACGCGATCTCGGGCTGATCGTTGTAGCGGGTACTGAGCGCCTGGATAACGTTGAACCCCGAGATACCCAGCTTGGTGACGCACGCTTCAACTCCGCCGGAAACTACGACATCACCATGCCCTTCACGGATCCAACGCAGCGCGTTGCCAATTGCGTCTGTTCCCGACGCGCAGGCAGTTGCCAGCGAATACACCGGCCCCTGCGCATTCAATGCAATGGCGACGTTACCGGGACCGATGTTTGCTATCAGCTTGGGTATGGTCATCGGGGGCACGCGGCCCGGCCCTTTCTCGTAGAGCGTCAGGTAGGAGTCTTCTATCGTCTGAAACCCGCCGATACCGACGCCAAGAATCACTCCCAGCCGGGACGGGTCAGCCAGACCCGCTTCCAGTCCGGCGTCGCGCATTGCTTCCAGCGCGGCGGCAACCGCATACTGCGAGAAGAGGTCCATCTTGCGCGCGTCCCTGCGGTCCATGAAGTCCGCCGCGTTGAAGTCTTTCACTTCCGCGGCGATCTTGGTCTGGTAGTCGGTAACGTCGAAGCGGGTGATCGGGCCGACGCCGCTGCGCCCCGCCTGTATGGCGTCCCAGAAATCCGCAACGTTGTGCCCCAGGGGATTGATAGTGCCGAGACCGGTAATTACAACACGCCTCATGTCTACATGCCCATTCCGCCGGTAATATGGATAACCTGCCCGGTGAGATACGATGCGAGGTCGGATGCAAGAAACAGCACCACCTTTGCCACCTCTTCGGGCTCGCCGATTCTGGCCATCGGGATCTGCGCCCGCAGCGCGTCACGCTGCTCTTCAGTCAGTGCTTCGGTCATCTTGGTGTTGATGAACCCCGGGGCAATCGCGTTGACCCGCACGTTGCGCCCGGCCACCTCGCGCGCCAGGCTCTTGGTAAAACCGATCAGGCCCGCCTTGGAAGCGGAGTAGTTGGTCTGCCCGCCGTTGCCGATAACACCGACAATGGAGGCCACGTTAATAATCGAGCCGGCTCGGCGCTTGATCATACTGCGGCTGACCACCTTGGAGATATAGAACGCACTGGTAAGGTTGATGTTTATCACATCCTGCCAGTCCTGAGCCGACATGCGAAAGATCAATCCGTCGCGCGTGATGCCGGCGTTGTTCACCAGAATATCGATGCCACCACTCTCTTCGAGGATCTCCTCGGTAGTGGCGGTGATTGTCTGTTCGTCGGCGACGTTACCTTCTTTGTAGACAACCGTCTGGCCGTTCTGCTCCGCGATCCCACGGTACTCTTCCAGCGAATCACCCGGATTGAGGTCGATGTAGTAGACGGAAGCGCCGTTGTGCAGCAGCTTCAACACGATCTCGCGGCCGATGCCACGAGAACCCCCGGTCACAAGTGCGGTATTTCCTTTGACTAACACGACGAGTACTCCTTGTTGTGGACCGTACGTTGTGGTCCGTCTGTCGGGCCCCGGTCAGGCCGAGACGACCGAACGGCTGCGCTCGACCGAAACCAGCGACTCTATCTGCTCCAGCGTGCCCACCGGCGAACACTGAAGCATGACATCGGGGTGGGCCTTCAACCAGGCGTTCCAGAGCCCACCCAGAACGGTGCCGGGCCCGACTTCAACGAAGCCGGAGACGCCGTCGGCAACCATCTGGCTCATGGTTGCAACCCAGCGCACGGGCGACACCAGCTGCTGTACACAAAGCTGCTTCAACTCTTCCCCGGATTCTACCGGTTTTCCGGTGACGTTGGAATAGACCGGTTTGCGGGGATCCTGGAACTCCACCGAGGCGAGCGCTTTTTCAAAGGCGGCCCTGGCCTGCTCCATCAGCGGACTGTGAAACGGCCCCGACACCTTGAGGCGGACAGTCCGCCGCGCACCGGCGCCTTTGAGCGCCGCCTAAGCCGCTGCAAGCGCCGTCGCGGTACCGGATACCACCGTCTGCGCCGGGCTGTTGTGAATGCCGGGGTACGCGTCCGGCACAGCCTGCAGCACCTCTGCCACCGTCTCGTAGTCGAGACCGAGGACCGCGGTCATGCCCGCAGGGCCTTCGTCCGAGTCCAGCGTGCGGCTTGCCTCTTCCATCACCTGACCGCGCGTTCTGACGATGGGGAAGACTGAATCGACATCAAGCACCCCTGCCTCCACCAGCCCTGCATACTCGCCAAGGCTGAAACCGGCGATGCGGTCGCTCTTGATGCCGAACTCGTGCAGCACCGTTGCCGCTGCGAGATTTGTTGCCGTGATGGCGATCTGGGTATTGTCGGTGGACTTGAGGTCTTCTTCGGAACCTTCGAACACCAGCGCGGCAACGTCAAATCCACACTGTTTGGAGGCCAGGGCGTAAAGTGCGCGCACGTCTTCGGAAAAATCGTAGAGGTCCTGCCCCATTCCGGGCGATTGGGCCCCCTGGCCGGGAAAAAGATAACTGTAGCGCATATAAACCTCCCGAGCTAGTGCGGACGGTAGCACACGCCCCGGGGGGTGTCAAGTCGGCCGCTGACCGACAAAACCACGCCCGGTTTGCAGCACACCCCGCCGCAAGGCGAGGGCGACAATCGACGGGCCGGCAATCTCTTTCACGAAGATGGCCATCAAAACGATATTGACCGCCTGCAGCATTGCCGCAGTCTCCGTCGCAGGAAGTTGCCCGAGAACGGGAGCACCCTCCATCAGCAGCACGAGCCCCAGCGCAACGCCTGCCTGTGGGATCAGGCATGCCCCAAGATTCTTCCGGATACCGGGCGGCGCACCAACCAGTCGTCCCGCCCCACGAACGCCGAAGACGGTCCCAACAACCCGTGACCCGATATAGATGACGCCGTACACCACAAGCGGTCCGGAGAGAAGCGCGAGCGGCTCGAACTTTGCCCCTGCGAGAACGAAGAACAGCGCGTACAGTGGAGGCGTCAACGGCTCCAGGGTGCGAAAGACACTCTCGCTGCGTCGCGACAGATTAACGAACAGCGTCCCGGCGGTCATGTTCAGCAGGAGCGGAGAGAGTCCCAGTGCCACCGAGACCGCCGTGCTCAGCAAAAGAAAGCCGGCCGTTATGATGATTACCTGCGGTGGGTGAGCCCGATCCTTCCGCGTTGCGAAGTGAATCAGCGTCCCGCTCAAAGCGCCAAGCATCAGCGACAGCAGGAGGTCGAAGAGAGACAGCCCGAGGCGTGCCAGGCGCGCCGGCCCCATTTGAATCCCCATCAAGAGTGGCGCGAACGGAAACACCACACCGAACAGCATGATCGTGAACGCGTTCACCACCGCAGCGACCCCAAAAAGATGATCGACAAACGGCCCGAGAGCCGGCGGGCGGTTGGATATCCGGTAGCGCCGGCTCGGGCATTCCGGAGCAGAATAGTATATACTGGATTATGAGATTTGACCCGAAGGAGCAAGCATGAGCGCTTACGGCGGCTTCGGGATGAGTATCGATTTCGCCGGACAGGCAGATCACCGCCCCCTCCACCTATCGTCGCATTCATCAATAGCGGGACGCTCGCTGCAGCGACTTCCTCACGAAATCGGACGCGGCACCGTAGAGCTGGTGATGCTGGGCACGCGAGTTGCGTACGCACAGGGCCAGTGCCGCGATGCACCCGCTGAGGCGAGAGCACACATTACTCCGCTGGAAGACTGTTTTCAGTTTGTATTTCATCTCGCACCTACGCCGGTTCGACTGGAACTCGCCGAGTGCAGCGAACCGCTCCATCTCATGCGCTCGGACTCCCTGCTGCTTGGCCCGACGATCTGCGGTGCACTGATGCTGCAGCCCGATCAGTCGGTTCACGAGGTCGCGCTCTTTGCCGCCGCCGGGATGATTGAAGCGTGCTTTGCGGATGCTGAATGCAGAATTCCGGCCGCCGTTTCCGCCGCCCTTGGGGACCCACGAGGCAAGCCGCTGATTGATCTGGGCAACTCCACTGCCGGCATCGGGCTGGCACTGCGGCAGCTGCTGAGTTGCCCCTTGAACGGCGGTATCGCGCGCGTTTATCTCGAAGCGAAGGTGATGGAGATCGTATCGCTCCGGCTCGCACAGCTGGATGATTCAATCACCGTG
>PWMO01000411.1 GCA_003558175.1 Spirochaetaceae bacterium | reverse complement strand
TGCTGTGGGCCTTCATGGGCGCAGCCCACATCAGGTTTGTGATCCGCCCGATGTACGCCTACCTGATACTCCCCCTCGTGCTTGTTACCGCCGTCGTTGTGACGACGCTGGCAAGCGTCGCCCGAATCAGAGACACCAGTATCGCCACTACCATTGTGGAATGAGAACAACAGAAAACCAACGGAGGAACCATATGAAAACAACACGAACACACAGCGCAGTCATTGAAGCAAAACAGCTGACCAAACACTACGTTCTCGGCAAGGACAACGAACTGCCGGTATTGAAGGCGGTGGACCTAACCATCGATCGCGGCGAGTTTGTGGCGGTCATGGGGGCGTCCGGCTCCGGGAAGTCGACGCTGCTCTACAACGTCTGCGGCATGGACCGGATGACGTCGGGCAGCGTGCTCTTCAACGGCGTGGACCTCTCCCGGCTGCCCGAGCCGGCGCTCGCCCGCATCCGGCTCTCCAACATGGGTTTCATCTTTCAGCAGATACACCTGCTGCGGAACCTCTCGGTCTTCGACAACATCGTGATCTCCGGATACCTCTGCGGCAACCGAAGCCGTAGTGCGGTCGAACAACGGGCGACCGAGCTGATGGAACTGACGGGCATCTCAGACATCGCTGCGAACGACATCACTCAGGCGTCGGGAGGCCAGCTGCAGCGGGTCGGGATTTGCCGCGCGCTGATCAATCAACCGGACATCATCTTTGGCGATGAACCCACCGGTGCCCTGAACTCCAGGGCAGCCGGCGAGATCATGGACCTGCTCGGCGGGGTGCACCGCGCCGGAACCACGGTGATGCTGGTCACTCACGATGTCAAGGTCGCCTCTCGCAGCGAGCGGGTGCTCTTCATGATGGACGGTCGGATCGTTGCCGAGAAAAGACTGGGGACGTATCCCAGCGAGGGAAACCGAACCGCCGACGGCAAGGCGCGCGAAGCCGAGCTCGCGCGGTGGCTGCTTGAGCTGGGGTTCTGAAAGGCCGTCGGGGGATGCGTGGACCGATCAAACGCACGGGGGCCGGCGTTCGATGCAGTGGGGGATGGGCAGATCCCCGGCACGAACAGTTCAGGAGGCTTCTCGGGTTCTGCCGTGAGGGAATGACTCGTATCATAGCCCGCACTACTGCCCGGTTATGTTTTCCGATTGCGTTTTCACCAAGCTTCGCGGCAGTTCAAAATGTTCGACGGGGTTGATCCGCCGGGGTTTCTGCAAAAAAAAACGGTATGCCTGGACGTCGCAGCATACCGTCAAAAGAACGCCGGATGGCATCCTTTGACTATATTCTCGGTGCATTGCCGAGAAACTTTAGCGCCCGCTGCAGCTCCGCGAGGTGAAAACGGGCGGACGACTGAAGTGCATCGTAGAGAGCAGCGGAACCGGCAAGCGGGTCCTGCGACGCGGAGCGGGTTACGTCGGTGAGCTTGTCCTGTACCATGAACCCGGCGATGTCGCGGTTGGCCAGGGTCCGTAGCTCGGCATCGATGCTGTCCAGTTTGGAGAGTGTCTGTTGCAGCGTTAGGCGCGTTGCCTGTGGTTGTTCACGGAACCGGGCTACCGCGGCAATCCCGTCGCGGCACAGGTCGGCGATACGCTGCAGTTCGTCGATCAGTGATGCAAGCCGACGCTCAAGAGGCTCCGCAGCCTCCGCCCGCGCGCCGGGCCCGACAGCTTCCGTCTGTAATACCGCCCCTTCTGCCGCAGCTGCGCGCACGCGATCGAGGGCGGCATCGATCTCGTCGCGTCGCTCGGGCAGTGACAGCAACTCTTCCAGTGGCGCAAACGGCACCCCTTCGATGCGGGCTCCGTGGGGAGACAGGTTGCGCGTGTCGCAGTCGCGATGAATTTTGACCTGGTTGGCGAACCACCAGAGATAGATCTCCATGCGTCGATCGGTGAGCACCTCACCGCCGTTGTTGTCCGCCACCGGGTACGGGTCGGCTTGGTGCAGGTAGCTGAAAGCGTGGTGGTCGGCCGGATGCAGGCGATGACTCAGCGCGTGCGCCCGCTCTTCAAAGTAGCTGCCGTGGCAGTGCGTTCGGTGGCGCGGAAACCCGAGGTCGAGCCCGCCGCAGTACATCGGCGAGCAGCCGAGCAGGCGCGCCAGATCCCAGGCCGAGGTCGCGACCGACCCGCCCGCTCCAAGAGTTCCTTCGACTCTTGTGGAACGCTCGAGAAATCGCCCCAACGGGAAGAGCGAAGCTGCGAAGAGCGCATCGTGTCCCAGCAGGCGGAACACGCGCGGATGCGTTGAAGACTCGGATACCAGCAGCGTGCGCCGCAAACTGAGTCGGTCGAGGTGACGCGTATTCCACCACTGGGGATCAACCACTACCAGAATATCGGGCTCCGCCCCCGCGTCGGCCAGTGCCGCCGCGGCGGTATCTACCGCCACAACCACCGCACGCCGCCGCAGCCGGTCGATCTGCGGCAGAACCAGGTCCAGGCTTGGCCCGGCGGCCAGCACCAGCGCCGGTATGCCGCTGAGACTGGATTGCAGCAGCGATACCCCGGCCGCGTGCTGCAGCAGCGGCAGGTTGCGCGCCAGGTTTCGTACCCAGACGCCTGCGAAGCGCCGCAGCGTGTTGCTGTTGATTGTGCGCCGCGCGCTGAACTGCTGCTGTACCGCATCCACCGACTCGAAGTACTGTTGATGACGCTCCAGCCGCGGTCGCAGGCGTATGGTTTCCACGCTGCGGGACTCATACAGCCGAAGCAGCACCGCCAGCGCGTCCGGGTCCTGGCCAACAAAGAAGTGCACCCTGTCGCTCCGGAGCACGGCGGTGAGATCCCGGGTGTCAAGCGCGGCACGCAGCAGCGCGGCCTCCGGTTCGACTACAACCGCGACGCAGTCGGAGCATTCACTCAGCAGCTGCTCGGCTGCGTATCCGAGTCCAAAGCCGTAGAACAGCACCAGGGTATGAGTGCCCGCCAGCGATGTCACCAGCCTGTCGGCTTCGCGCCGTGGATCACGTCGGCTATGAAGCAGCCTGCCTGCCAGGCTTGCCGTTGGCACTCCGCTGTCACTCTGCGTGACGACCCATTCCTGCGGTGGGGAGAGTTCTTCCAGCGCCGCTTCATTCAGATCGGCACGACGTGCTGCCGCTACTCGATTGTGTGCAAACCAGTTCATGCGGAGTCTATTCCAGGTCGAGGCGCAGCACCATGCCCGGCTCGGCTGCGGTGCCCGGCGGGGGGCTCTGGCGCACAACCCAGCCGCTGCCGCGAATATCCACCACAAGGTCGTCGCGCTGCAACAGCGGCAGCAGTGTCCGTTTGGGAAGCCCCGAGTAGTCGGGAACCGTATCTTCGAGCAGCGGCAGACGTGGCGAAGAGACCGCAATGCGGCCGCTGTGGCGGGCGATCTGATCACGGTTGGTTGGTATTCCGAGGTAGGGGATGAGAAACTCGCTCGCCTCGCGTACCATCGGGACCGCAATTCGCGAACCGTAGATGCTCTCTCCCCGGGGATGGACAATTACGGCATACAGGATGACGGCCGGGTCGTCCGCCGGGAGAATGGCCAAAGTGGAGGCGATAAACGCTTCCGGCGAGTAGCTGCCGATTGAAGCGTCATAGACTTCGGCGGTGCCGGTCTTGGCGGCGATCTCGACCCCGTCAATCCGTATGCGTCGTGCGGTGCCGGCGCCCTCGGTTGAGGCGCGCATGTAGTCGAGCATCGTCCGTGCTGTGCGAGGCGAGATCACCTCGCGAACCGGCTCACGGCCAAACTCCTGCAACGTACGGCCGTCCGGCGAGACAATGCGCGAAACAACGTGCGGTTTCAGCAAAACGCCGTCGTTGGCGAGGGCGGTAGCCGCAGCCACGATCTGGTTGGCGGTGACTCCGATCTCCTGTCCGATCGAAATTGTCTGTTTGCTCCGCGCCGACCAGCGCACCGGCTCCCGCAACAGTCCGCGTTCCTCTCCGTTCAGTCCAATTCCGGTTGCCGCGCCGAAGCCGAACCGGCGGATCATGTGGTAAAAGGCGTCGTTGGGGACTTGCTCCGAGGCGTAGGCCGCTGCAACGTTGCTGGAGTACTTGATAATACCCTCAGCGTCGAGCAGACCGAAGTTGCCGACATCACGCAGCGTGAAGCTACCGTCGGGGCTACGGTAGCCGCCGGAAGTCTGGAAGCGATCCGCTTCGTCCAGACCTCCGAGCTCAATAAAGCTGGCAACTGAGAACACTTTGAAAACCGAACCAGGCTCGTAGACCATTGAGATGGGGCGGTTGCGACGGTCCTCGGCGCTGTAGCGGTCAAAGATGTTGGGGTCGTAGTTGGGTAACGACGCGTAGGCGAGGTACTCGCCGGTTCGCGCGTCGGCTGCGAGCATGATTACGGCATCGGCCTGGTTCTCTTCCTGTCCACGCTTTGCGATTCTCTCAAACTCACTCTGAATCGCCAGATCGATGGTCAGGTAGATATGGTTGCCGGATGCGTTGTTGTTCGCGTCAACCAGCGGCGTCAGTAGATGCTGGTTGTAGCTGTACTCAATCCCGCCCAGGCCAACGTTGTCCACACCCACGTAGCCGATCAGGTGTGACGCGAGATGGCGCTCAGGGTAACTGCGGCCGGTGTCGGGCTCGAGTCGAATGCCGGGGAGTTGCCCCTCGGAGATCAGCCGACGCAGCCGTTCGCTTTCGGTTGGGGAAACCGTGCGTTTAATAATGAGGAAACCGTTGCTGCCGAGAAACCGTTCCAGCAGCTCTGCTTCGTTCAGGCTCAGGATATCGGCCAGGCGGGCAGCGGTGGTCTGCGGATCACGGATGTGCGGCGTCCAGGCGGTGACGGTATCGAGCTCCGTCTGCAGGGCGAGAATACGGCCGGTACGGTCGTAAATGGCACCTCGTTCGCGCACGAACGAGGGCCGGAGCTGCCCCGCCTCCGTCGGAACGCCGGTCAGCATGACCGATGCAAATCGGACAAACACCACCACGACCAGGATCGAAAGCAGTGCAAATGCAATTCTGTAGCGCCGCCGATTCAGATTCTCCTCCACTATCGCTCGGCCTCCGGTGCGACGGGCTGCCACGGCAGTAAGACCCGGCCCCGTATTGATGCGACCGGAACGAACCCGTAGTGCCTCGAGTCGGTCGAGCGTTGGAGATTTTCGCCCACTACGAACACCATATTATCGGGAACTGATGCGTATCTCTTCAGTTGTGCTGCCGCTTGCAACGACACGTCGTACGTTTCTCCTCCCACAACGACAACGGCGTCACCGACACTAATCGGGTCACCCTCTACGCCAACAGTGCGTTTGACCGCCAATCGGCCGTCATGAAGGCTGTTGAACACAACAATATCATTTTTTCGCGGTTTGTCCCAGAACAGAAGATACCAATTGACCACGGGAAGCTGCAGGCCGTACGCAGCCCGGTTCACTACGACCACCTCTCCGTGACGCAAACGGGGTGTCATGGAGTCGCCGTGTACCGCCGCGATGTCCACGCCAAACAGCAGCAACGCCGTCAGCACGCAGATGGGTCCGTAGAGAACCCACAGCGGCCAATCATCGTCCAAATCCTTCTGCCGCATAAAGCGGTAATTCCCCCTGCACAATATGTCGATATCTAAAACGAGCTATGGTCAGCAGTATACAACATCAGCAGGTATCAAAACGACGCACAATTCTCGACCGGCCCATTACGGAACCGGCACCGTCCGCGGGCACGCTGGAACACGGCTGGGCTGCTCTGCAGCGACGATCGAGTCCGACGGACCACACTGCACGGGCGGTTTCGTGTCCGCCGGCAGAAAGCGGCTTGCGTGCTGCCGTGTTGCCGTTTGGCAAGCCGCTGCGACTCGTCAAACCGGCTGAAAAGGTGCGCACCATCGGCTCCACCTGCGCAATCGGAGCGGCGAGGCAGACACGGGCATCGCATGCACGCATACAACGACGGTCTCCGTCTCGCCGGTTCGGCGTGCGCGGCCGAGCGCGGCGTACGCCGCGCTCGGCGCTGGAGCTGCTGGCCACACCCGTGCAGACAGCCGTCGCCGCACTGGCGCGCGGTTCGGCGGCTGCCCTTGCGACGCTGTTCGAGCGCGAGCGGACGGCCGATCTCGCCGTATTGCTGGCGCTGCTCATCGCCCCGGTGGTACTGGCAACGGTGGTCATTCCCGACGGTGCATTGATGCAGCTGGCGCAGCCATCACACGAGATCACTCTTCCGGATGGTACTCCGCGCGAACGGCTGTTCGACGGCCCGGCACCAATTGACGGCGCCGTTTCGGAGAGCGGGGCATCTACGGCTGTAGATCCGCGGCAGTTCGAGGAACTGCAGGTGCGTGAGTATCGTCTCGTTGCCGGCGACACGTTGTCGGCCATCGCCTCGCGCCACGCTTTGCGGATCGATACCCTGGCCAGTTTTAACGGAATCAGCGACGCTCGCCGCATTCGCGTGGGCGACCTGTTCCAGATTCCAAATCGTGACGGTCTCCTCCATTCGGTGGCTCGGGGAGAGTCGTTGAGCTCGATTGCGAGCCGGTATGGCACTACCGTAAACGCTCTCCTCGACGCCAACGACCTGCGGTCGGCTACAATTGCCGTAGGTCAGAAATTGTTTGTTCCCGACGCGCGCATGAGTCGATCTGATCTGCAGCGTGTACTTGGCGAACTGTTTGTCCCTCCGGCGCGGGGAAGGCTCACCTCAGGATTCGGGATGAGAAACGATCCCTTCACCGGCATTCGTCGGTTTCACAACGGTGTTGATCTTGCGGGTCCCATTGGTACGCCGGTACGCGCCGCCAGAGCGGGTCGTGTTGTGCATGTGGAGA
>PWMO01000443.1 GCA_003558175.1 Spirochaetaceae bacterium | reverse complement strand
GGTGACCTCGCCGGCTTCCGGGTTCAGGATCGTGCCGGGATCCCTGCCCTGAAGCAGCTCGGTGACGTTCAGCAGCGTTCTACGGCGCAGCTCCTGCTGCGATGTCTCCGAGTAGTATGCCGCGTGCGGCGTGATAATGACTCGCTCACAGCGCAACAGCGGGTGGTCGGCCGCCACCGGCTCGGTCTCCAGCACATCGAGCGCCGCGCCCCCGATCTGATGGTTCTCGAGCGCGTGCAGCAGAGCGTCCTCGTCCACCAACCCGCCGCGGCCGGTGTTCACCAGCAGCGCCGTCTTCTTCATCAGTGCGAGCTGTGCGGTACCCATCATGTGGCGCGTTTCGGCGGTGAGCGGCGCGTGCAGTGACACAACGTCCGACCGCCTCAGCAGCTCTTCCAGCTCAACCTTCCGCGCGCCGCATGCGGCAACCTGGTCGGCTGCGACAAACGGGTCCGAGACCAGGATATCGAAGCCGAACGGCGTCATTTTTTCGATCGTGCGACGCGCGGTCTTGCCAAACCCCACCACGCCGAGCACCATCCGACTGCAGGCATAGATCGGCGCTGCAAGCGACACATCCCACTGCCCGCGCCTCACCGTGCGATCGAGCAGCGGTACCCCACGCACGATTGACAGAATCAGTGCGCACGCGTGATCGGAAACTTCGTCAATGCAGTAGTCCGGAACGTTGGTGACAAAGACTCCGTGATCGGTGGCCGCCGCGATATCGATGGTGTCGACACCGATGCCATACCGGCTGATGGCGCGGCATTTCTGCAGTGATTCGACGACTCGGCGCGTAATCGGCGCATACTGGATCAATATTCCATCCGCATCAGAGGCGAGGTCGATGACCTCCTGCTCGGTCTTGCAGTTGCCGTATACTACTTCGGCCTCCCCCGCGAGCTCCGTCCGCTCCCACTCGTCTTCAATGAAATCACAATCGGTGATGACGATCTTCCTCGGCATGCTGCACTCCTCTGGTCTTGCTGCTGACCTGTCTTACCGCTGACCTGTCCGGCGCGTTGGATCTGGTCGCATTATACCCGCAACACCGGCAGCTGTCTTGTGTATCATGCGCGACGGCAGGTCACGTACGGCGGCAGGTCACCTGTGACGGTATTTCTCGAGCACCGACCGGCGCACCGTTATTCCCAACCCGGGTCCGGTTGGAATCGGCAGTTGGCCGTCTACCAGCTGAAACGGTTGCTCGACCAGCTCGTCCCGCAGCGGATTGGGAGAACGGTCGAACTCCACCACCGGCTCGTTCTGCAGCGGCACCGGGTGCGCGCTATGCGGGATGAGCGGCACCACCGCCAACGCCTGGAGTGCCGCCGCAATCGCGACACCGGAACCCCACACGTGCGGGATCACTCGCACCCCGTAGGCCGTGGCGAGTGCCAGGATTCGCACGAACTCCGACAGCCCACCGGCAACACAGATGTCCGGCTGCGCGATGTCGACGCAGCCTTCGGCCAGCAGATCGCGAAATCCGTAGCGCGTGTGTTCGCACTCTCCGCCCGCGATAGGAATGGACACCGAGTTACGCAACAGCGTGTAACCGCGACGGTCCTCCGGCACAACCGGCTCCTCAAACCAGCCGATATCGAGCTGCTCGAACTCGCGGGCAAGCCGCAGTGCGGTTGCCGTATTGTAGGCGTGATTGGCGTCTACCAGCAGAGTGCCGTTCTCGCCCAGCGCTTCGCCGGCTGCCCTGACCCGCTCGAGATCCCAGAGCGCATCCAGCAGACCGATCTTGATCTTGGCAATGGTGAAGCCGTCTTCGCCAAAGGCGCGCACCTCATTGGCCAAGCGTTCCACCATGGCCCCATCGGGCCGCATATCTTCCGGCCGGTAGTAGCCGCCGGTTGCGTAGGCGGTGACCGCGTCACGGAATCGACCGCCGAGCAGCTGATGCACCGGTTGCCCGTACACGTGCCCAGTAATGTCCCAGAGGGCGATATCTATCGCGCTGATCGCCTCGATGTAGGGCCCCTGATGGCCGAAGTCACGCACCAGCGCATACAACTCTTCCCAGATTCGCACCACGTTCCGCGGGTCCTTGCCGACCAGCTGCGACGCAAACAGGTCATTGATGCACGAGGCGACCGGCTCCGGCGGCCCGTACTGCCCGCCCTCGCCCCAGCCCACAACGCCGTCTTCGGTCTCGATTCGTACGATCAGGCTGCTGCGCTCCGGGAACGCGCACTGTGAAGAGTAAAACTGTTGTGATCCCAAAGGCGTCTTGAGAATGAATGTCTCGCACTCTTTGATCCGCATGTCTGCCGTTCCTCACTTCTCACTGGTTGTTGTACCATGTCGCGACGCGTGGCGGGCGCACGAACGCACGAGCGCGAAGGCTCCGCACCTTGCCCGGCGGCGCCACGCTCCCTATACTCTACCATATGAAGACAACCCTTGGTGTGTACCTGAACATCAACGACCGCTGGCAGAAAGAGCTGGCGCAGCTGGCGGATCAGCATCCTGAGCTGGAGATCATCGGCGGCAAAGAAGCGGTGATTGCGCGAATCGCAGACATCGACCTTCTGATCGCGCTGCCCATGCCGGAAGACCAACTGCGGCGCGCGGTACGCCTGCGGGCGCTGTTTGTCCCGTTTGTTGGGGTGGATCATCTGCCGCGGCAGCTCCTGCTGGACCGTGGCGTGCGCGTCTTTAACGTGCACGGTAACGCCGAGGCGGTTGCCGAACGCGCTCTGGCGCTGGCGCTGGCATCCCTTGGCCGCGTGGTTGAGTTTCACAACGACCTGTGCGGCCGGCACGAGTGGCACGGCTTCTGGGCACGCGGCGGCGTTCAGGACGGATGGGACTCGCTCTATCGCAAACGCTGCACCATTTTTGGCACCGGCGCCATCGGGCGCGAGCTGGCTTCGCTACTGCACGCCTTCGGCTGTCACGTGACCGGCTACCGTCGCCGTGCCGAGCGCGGCGTGCCGGAGGGCTTTGACAGCGTCGCACCCACGCTGGCCGAAGCGATCGCCGCCGGTGAGCTGCTGTTTATCGCGCTGCCGCTCACACCGGAGACTGAGGGGATGTTTGGCGAGGCGGAGCTTCAGGCGGCACAGGGAAAGCTGATCGTGAACGTGGGGCGCGGCGAGCTGATACAGGAACGCCCGCTCTACAACGCGCTGCGCGACGGAGTGCTTCGCGGAGCAGCGCTCGACGTCTGGTTCTCGTATCCCGCAGATGGAGAAAGCTGCCACTCTCCGTCCGAGCTCGGCATTCACACGCTGCCCAACGTGGTCTGTTCCCCTCACGTCGGCGGCTTCACACCGAGCGCGCTGACCGCCAATCAGATTGAAACCGTAGCGACGGTGCGTGACTTCCTTGACGGCCGGCCGCCGCGCAACGAGTGCGACCTGAACCTGCTCTACTGAGGTCTGCGCGGCGCGACGGGCTCCCCGCCGCGCGCCTGCGCTGCGCACCGCCTGCCGCCGACGGCCCCGACCGCTCAAACTGCTACGCGAGCCAGTGGTCGCGGACAAGGGCGGCCATCCGAGCGATCGTATCCGCGTCCTCGTGCACAAACTCATTTACTCGGTCGTAACGAAGGTCAAGGTACTCGTGGGCCATCAGGTTGCGTAATGCGGCCAACGGTTGCAGCGACTTGCCGAGGGACGCAAACGCGTCCATCGCTTCCATCTCCGATAGAATCTGAGCGTAGGTCTGGGGCACGGGACGGCGCTCCGACGCCAGAATGATCTTGGCGCTGTCTATCGCGGCATTGATCAGCTGTTCTACCCAGCGGTCAAGATTGCGCTGCAGATCACGGTCACTGCGGTAACGGTTGAGCCCGACTTCGGTGAACTTCTTCCGGTCTTCCAGCTCCTGCTCGATGAAGTCCGCGATCCGCTCCAGTCGCGCCCGGTCGGTCTCCGATAGCGACCGGCTGCGCGCCCTGATCATGCGGTATTCGCGCTCAGTGTCGCGGAAATCCATCGCCACGCTGGTAACCGCAAGAAAGTAGCGCGAGTGAACCGAGTGATCGCGAACCAGAACGGCTACTCCTTCCAGCATCGCGACGGCGCAGACCGAAGCCGGCGCTCGATTGAACACCAGCAGATCTACGTTGAAGTTTGTTGCCCGCTCAAGCGCGAGTTGGATGTCAACTTCGACCTCTTCACGCCGCTCAGACTCGATCTGCAACCGTCGTCCCGAATTGAGATATACGGCAACGTCGAGATCTGAGTCGAGCCGCAGCCGGTCGGCAACCGCCGAACCAAACAGATAGGCAAACCCGATACAGGAAAACGGCTCAAGTGCGCTGCGCACCGCCGCGACCATCTCGTCGACGCTCATAATGCCATTGTAGCACAGACGTACCCGATGTTCGCCTCTCGCCTGTGCTCGAGTCAGCACTCATCGACCGACGCAGGCCCCGGTGCGCTGCTTGACCCGCCGCCGGATGCGGCGTACGCTTCGACAGGAGGTCTCAGGTGGTAGCAATCCCAAACGGTTCTCCTGGTCCAGATCACGGCGACGGAGTAGGAGGCACGGGATTCCCGACACAGCCTGACGGGGTTACCGGAGCCGCAAAGGCGCGTCCGCTCCCCTTCCTGGACGCCGGAATTGCCCAGGTCGCGTTTGTGGTCGAGAACCTTGAACGCATCGTCGAGCAGTACCACCGGGTGTTCGGGATTGGCCCGTGGCACTTCTACACCTACGGCAAACCACTGGTGCAGCGCATGAGCTACCGCGGACGCGATGCCGACTACCAGATGCGCGTTGCCCTCTCTTACTTCGGCCCGATGCGAGTAGAACTGATTCAGCCGACACGGGGCCCCACCATCTATCACGAGTTCATCAGTCGTCACGGCTACGGTGTTCAGCATTTCGGCTTGCTGGTCGACGATATGCAGACCGCCCTGGCGGAGGCAGCCGCCGCGGGATACTCGGTTATCATGGACGGATCCGGATTCGGCCTCGATGGGGACGGCCACTATGCGTACCTCGACACCGAAGACGACCTCGGCGTGGTGTATGAGTTGATCCAGCGGCCGGCTCGGCGCTCACCTCCGGAGAAGATTTTCCCGCCGGCAGACGCCGCAGACTCCGCAACGTAGCGGCACGCCGGAGGCGCCGACAGTCAGGCGGTGCTTGCAGCTCAGTGCGTGGCGCGCAGTTGCTGCCGCACGCCGGTGGCGCCGACCGCGCGAGCCCGCGGGACCGATCTCGCGGCGCGAGCGCCAGCGGGAGAGGAAATGATTGCGTGGATTCCGATCCGAGTCGAATGCTACAGCGGTGGCCGCGCCGATGAGGTGCCGCGGCGACTCTGCATCGGCGACGAGCGGCTGGAAGTTGCCGACGTTATCGACCGCTGGTACCAGGGCTCCCGGGACCCTGCCGCCGGTCGGGCGGAGTACTTCAAGCTGCGCGTTGCCGACGAGCGAATCTATATCGTCAAGCACGACCTCGAACACCACGTCTGGTTTCTGGTGAGCGAATGGGGGCGCTGACCGGAGCTTTCGCCCAGGATTGGAAAGCAAGACCACTGAGGCTCGAGAACGCAGTCTGAACTTCCTCCCCGCGGCGGCCCTTGCGCCTGGAGCGAACTGCCGCTAGAATTGGAAGCTGCGCAGCAGCAGAACGGTGCAGCAGCAGAACGGTGTTGAAGCGCCGCCGGCAATCGAACAGCATCACGCAGACGAGGAGGCGGCTTCTATGTGGATTCTGCAGTACACATCCTTCGATCCCGAAGAGCAAGGTTTGCGCGAAGCGCTCTGCACGCTCGGCAATGGGTACTTTGCCACGCGGGGAGCCGCCGAAGAGGCCCAGGCCGACGACGTGCACTACCCGGGCACCTACGTTGCCGGCGGATTCAACCGCATGAAGACCGAAGTCTCCGGACGGGTTGTTGACAACGAGGATCTTGTGAACTTCCCCAACTGGCTGCCGTTGACGTTCCGCCCCGAGACCGGCGACTGGTTTGACCTGCGCAACGTTACCATTGACGCGTTTCACCAGAGCCTGCACCTGCACCACGGTTTGCTGGAGCGCGAAGTCACCGTTACCGACGCCGAGGGCAGAACTACCACCATCATCACGCGGCGTTTCGTGCACATCGATGAGCAGCACCTGGCGGCGATCAAGATGGTGATTCGCCCGGAGAACTGGTCAGGGAAGATACAGGTTCGCTCCGCGCTCGACGGCGTTGTGGCAAACAGAGGGGTCAAGCGCTACAGGGCGCTCCGCGGTGATCATCTGCAGCCGGTCGACGGCGGGGCGGCCGGCAGCGAGGGGATCTGGTTGCGCGTGGAAACCACGCAATCAAAGTTACGCATGGCTCAGGCGGCCCGCACGCAGCTGTTCGATGGAGGACGCAGGATCGAACCGCCGCGGGAGATGTTTGATGAAAGCGGATACGTGGCGCAGCGGATTGACTGCGAAGTCCGGCAGGGCGAGGAGCTGAGCGTTGAGAAGGTTGTCGCGCTGTACACCTCCAGAGACAGAGCGATCTCGGAGTGCGGTCTGGAGGCGCGCAACGCGATCCGGAACGCGGCAACCTTTGAGCAGCTTTTCGACTCCCACCGAAAACGGTGGCAATACTACTGGGATCGCGCCGACATCACCTTTGACAACGGCGGCGGCCGGGTGCAGCTCATTCTTCGTCTGCACATCTTCCACATCATCCAGACAACGTCAATGAACACCCTCGACCTAGACTTCGGCATTCCCGCGCGCGGTCTGCACGGTGAGGCCTACCGCGGACACATCTTCTGGGACGAAATGTTCATCCTTCCCTTCTTCAACTACAAGCTGCCGGAGATCAGCCGTTC
>PWMO01000506.1 GCA_003558175.1 Spirochaetaceae bacterium | reverse complement strand
GTCCGGTGACGTCAACGATCGCTACATCATTGAAGGCACCCGCCGCGGGCAGCTGCTGCGCGAGGTCGAGCAGTTCTGCATCTCGAAGGAACTGGAACCGCAGATTGTCTTCACCCCGGAGGATCTCGATTCGCTGATGGAGGCAAACAAATACGATCTGATCCTGCGGCAGGAGGGTGATCAACTCACTATCTACGGCAGCCAGGAGAACTACTTTGTCGATGAGCTCGAGATACTGCTGATCCTGCGCTACCAGGACCTGAACACCCGCTTCGTTCGCTATGCCGAAGACGGCAGTTTTGTGAGCATAGAGGAGATCTCGTAGATGCGACAGGCAGTGCTGACGGCGTTTGTTCTGCTGCTCATGGTGTTTGTGCTGTTTATTGCCAACGGGCACCGGGAGATTCTTCCCAACGAGATATCGACCTACTACGTGCATAACTTCACCGGTGACACCGGCGCGTTGAACGCGGTGGCCGCCATCTACCTGAACTACCGCATGTACGACACCATCTTTGAAGCGTTGATCCTGATCACCAGCATCATCGGCATGCTGCACTTCTTCAAGGCTGGAGGAAACAAGTGATTGAACAGCGTGACGAGACGAGCGTGCAGGAAGACTCGATTGTCTCGATTATCACCGGTCTGCTCTACCCGTTTATCATTGTCTTCGGCATCTATATCATTCTCAACGGCCACGATACGCCGGGCGGCGGATTCCAGGGCGGCGCCATACTCGCGGTGCTGTTCATTGGGCGCTACCTGGTGGCGCACAGCGATGATTTCGACATCCATCGCGCGCATAATGTTGAGAAGGTGCTGCTGGCCATTCTGATCCTGGTGCCGGTGGTCTTTGTCTTCGGTTCGCTCAGCCGCAGCTATCCGCAGCTGAACCAGGTCTACCTCGTGTTCATGAACCTGTTGATTGGGTTCAAGGTTGCGCTCGGCCTGACCATCGTCGTGTTTCGCTACGCATTCTTTGAGGATCGATAACGGTGCAGTATGTAACCGCCCAGAACGTCAGTCTGGTACTGTTCTTCATCGGGCTCTACGGGGTCCTGGTGAAGCGCAACATCATAAAAACAATCGTGTCGGTCAATATCATGGACTTTGGCGCGATCCTCTTTCTCATCACGGTGAATTACGTGCCCGACAGCATCCCTCCCATTGGCGCGACCGACTTTGATCGTATGGCCGACCCGCTGCCGCAGGCGCTGATGATTACCGCGATCGTTATCGGCATATCCGTTACGGCGGTCAGCCTGACGATATTCATCAGCCTGTTCCGTAAGCACGGAACAGCCGACTGGGAAAACGTAATCAATCGGATACAGAAACGATGATTCCACTGCACCTGCTGGTTCTGCTGCCGGTATTTCTGGCAACCGTCGGCTACTTCACCCCTCGCGCGGTCTACAAACACCTGATGATCGTGACCCAGATCGTCCACGCGGCCATGTCAACGGCGGTCTTCATACAGGTCCGCAGCGGCGGAGCGATTCGCCAGTACATGGGCGGGTGGCGCGGCGGAATTGGTATTGCGCTGGTTGCCGATGCGCTTGCAATGAACCTGGTGCTGCTCTCCTCGTGGCTTTTTCTGCTCCTGTTCCTGTTCAACTACGGCAAACAGTACATGGACAACATCTTCCAGTTTCTTTTCATCATGCTGCAGGGCGTGACAATCGGCATCTTTCTGGCGGGGGATCTTTTCCATATCTATGTGCTGGTCGAGCTCGGGATGCTGGCCATCAGCATCCTGATCATGTACAAGCGCGACAAACAGGCGCTCTATGACGGACTGCTCTACGTTGTACTGAATCTTTTTGGCATGACCTTCTTCCTGCTTGGTGTGGGTTTCATGTATCGGTCGCTAGGTGTACTCGACCTCACGCTTATGTCGCAACGAATAGGCCGGCTGAGCGACCCCACGGGGCTGAGCCTGCCCTACGCGCTGCTGCTGACCGCAATCGGGCTGAAGGCGGCCATTCTGCCGCTGTTCAGCTGGCTGCCCAGCGCGCACGGCGCTCTCAGCGCACCGTCGGCGGTATCGGCGGTACTGTCGGGCCTGCAGGTGAAGGTCGGTGTCTTCCTGTTTCTGCGCATTCAGCAGCTGTTTTCCGGCATATTCCAAACCGAGGGGTTTTTCTTTGTTGTGGCACTGCTGACGGCAATTGTCGGGTTCACTATCGCGTTGGTGCATCGCGACATCAAGCTGATACTGGCCTTTTCCACCGTGTCGCAGATCGGGCTGATCATGATGGGACTGAATGCCGGCAGCGATTTGGCCTATTACGGCAGCCTCTTCCACATCACCAATCACGCGCTGTTCAAGGCGCTGCTGTTCGTCACCGCCGGCGTTATCGCGCATCACGCAGGCACTCGCGACATCACCCGCATCCGCGGTGTGGCACCACGCGCCCCGGTTTTTGCGCTGGCAACGCTGCTGGCGATTCTCGGTATAACCGGAGGACCGTTCTTCAACGGCAGTGTCTCGAAGTACCTGATCCAGAGCGGCCTCGCCGGGCGCCCGGAAGAAGCGTTGCTCTACCTGGTCAACCTGGGAACCATCATGGTGTTTGTCAAGTACGCCCAGATTTTTCTGCCGCAGCGGCTCGCGGCGGCGGACGCAGGGGGCGCCGGTAATGCCACGGGCGCGAGTCCGTCGCCGACAGCCGAATCTGCAACGGAGTCGGACAAGACCGCTTTGATTCCCGGTCGGGAGTTTGCCATGAAGTCGGTAGCACTGCTGATGGGCGTACTCTGCCTGGCTCTGGGGCTGCTCGCGGCACCCCTGATGGAACTGCTCTTCGGGCACCGGTTGCCGGTGTCCGGCGCTTTCTACCTGGACAAGACGCTGATCTTCCTGGCGACCCTCGTGACGGGAATAGCTCTGTATTACGGCGTTGTCCACCGGCTGAGCTTTCTGGCGGTACTGCGGGAATTCCGGCTGACCTTCAACACAATCTGCCTGCTGTTCACCGGCTTCTTTGCACTGCTGCTCGGCTATATCTATCTCATGACGTGACACTCATGAACTGACGCCGCACCGCCGGCGAGTTGCCGCGGCGTTTACAGTGGCGGAGCATCCGGGTATGCTGAGTGCATGAATCCGATGCAATCCCAGGCGGTGGCCGCGTTTGTCGCTGAGCACTAATACTGGTTGTTCCTGGGCCTGCTGCTGATCAATCTGCTGCAGCGGCCGCACCTCAAGCTCGCACGCAAGAAACGGCTGGCTACGCTCTACCTGGCCATCGCAGCCCTGGTGCTCTTCTCGATTGCCAACCTGCTGGTAATGTACGGCGGCAACGATCTCCATCTGGCCGCGGGTGCGGCGATTGTGGTGGGGGTGATTGTCCGCTACCGCGATCACGTCTTTCCGTTCCGCCTGCGTTGCGCCCGGTCGGGCAAGCTGCTCAACTGGCGCACCATCCTGTACCGCGACTCCAATACTCTGCCTGAGTTTGAAGACCCGGACGCCGCAGACGCGCCCGAAGAACACGCTTGAGCCCGAGACTCCAGGGCTCAGAACCGGGGTGGATGAACACGTTCGATACAGGGTGCGGCCAGCTCAGCGCCGCCGCAGGTGGAGCGCCACCAGCACCGCGCCCGCTATGATAAAGATCGTCGGCCACCACGCAGCGACAAACAGAATGAAGTCGGCGTCTACCAGGTCCAGGCTGAACACCAGAAAAACCAGCGAAAGCACAATGATGGTGCAGGCCGGAATCAGCAGCGAGAGCCGGTGGACCGGAGCCTTTCTCAGCGCATAGCCGGCCAGTGACAGCCCGGTGATCGTCATAAAGACCGGCCAGATCCGCTCCAGAGTGAAGCGGCTCATGGTGGTATTCATCAGCATGACCAGCGCACCGCCAAGGGTCAGAAACAGCCCCGAAAACGCGTAGGACTCACGCCCGCTACCGAAGAACACCGCGCGAAGCATCAGCAGACCGACGATGATCGCCAGCGCGGGCCAGAATACGCCGGCCGCAGGCATAATGCCCAGCGTCCACAAGAGCAGGAGGACGCCCACCGTGATTGATGCCCAGCCGAACACCAGCAATCTGCTCTGGAAACCGTGAAACATAATGGACCTGCGGTATTCTAACAGATGGCCGCACGGCTTGCCAACTCGCTTTGAGCGCGTTACACTCGGTGGAGTATGCGTACGTTTCATCGAGCGGCCGCCACAGTGACGGCGGCTGTGGTTGGATTGTTGTTCTTCTCATGCAGCACTGTCGATGACTACTACATTGTGGGCAGCCCTGAACAGCAGCAGGAGCTGCGGGAACTTTTCGATATTCTCAATCGCAACGGCGATGACGAGGCGGCCAGGGTAATCCTGCTCGAACACATAGCCGGCCACCTGCTTGAGGCCGGGTATCCGGAGAGAATGCGGGTCTTTTTGACGACACACGTCGAAACCAACCCGCACGATCCCTACAACGCGTATTACCTGCTCCTCGTGGCACGCAACTACAACTCCGACGGGATGGCAAAGCACTACTACCAGCGCATTCTCGCCAATTACTCCGACCTCTCGGTGCGCGGCACGTCGGTGCACTACAGCGCGCTCACGGAGTTGCTGCGCCTCACTGACGACTCGTCGCTGCGAATTCACTACTACCAGGATCTTCTTGAGCGGTTCCGCGATAAGATCGATATCGGCTCAACCTACTACTACATGGCCAAGACGCACGAAGAGCTCGGGGAATGGGATGACGCATTTGCCGCCTACCGCCGCTTCCTCAACTACCCGGAGACTCGCATTCTCGGCTTCCCCGAGGCGCACCGCCACGTTCGTGACCGGGTGAACTTCTATGACAGCTCGCGCAACTGGACAATGGAGAGTCTCGAAACCCTGGTAAACACACTGAAGGGGGCCATCTGGCGCCAGGATGTGCGAACGCTGCTGCGCTACAAGTCGCAGGAGAACTTTTTTGCCATGTCGTGGGAGCAGGAGGAGTACGACCCCAACAGCCAGATCGCGTTCAATATCGGGTCGTTTCTGCTGCGTTCCAGAGTGCGCTATTCGGCCGACCTGGAGATGAACTCCAACGCACGCGAGGCTTACCTGCGAACATGGGGCTGGTCGCACCGCATCAGAACCTGGTACCTCTATTTTCGCCGCGTTGATTTTCCGGCCGATCCCGAGATTCACGGTAACTGGGAGTGGGCGGGAATCTATTTCGGCGAGGCGATGTAACACGAGCACCGTTTTGCGCCGATAATCTCTCTGACGGCGTATGACACGTAACGGAAGCCAAAGACCAATCCTCCTCTGTCTGCTCTTCTTCCTCGCCGGCACCCTGGCCGGCGCCTCTACCGATCAGCAGGCGTGGCAGGTTGAGCAGTGGGTCGACTGGCGGGAGAGCGCGCTCTACGTGCAGGTGACGGCGCCACTGCCCACCAGCGGACGCAACCTCCCGGCTGCCGAACACACCGTTCGACGTCAAATCGAAGACGAGATCTCCCGCATTCTCTACCGATCCTTGCAAGAGCTTCGCGTAGACTCATGGAGCACCCTGGGGGAGCGGGTAAGCGAGCAGCCGCAGATCGCTACACGGCTGCAGGAGGCAGCCGCCGGCGCAAAGCTGCTGCGCGCACGCCGCACCGAGGACATGCGCAACGTGGAAGTTCAGTATCGGCTGCCGCTCTTTCCTGACGTTGCGCGGACGGTGGTGACGCACGACGCCGCTGATCCGTTACCTCGCGTCGCCGGTTGGGTTCCAAACCGCCGCTACACCGGGGTGGTGATCTTCGCGCGTGGAGAACTGCCCGTGCACGGCGAAGACCGGCGTCAGGAAGTAACCCCCGCCCTGCTGACCGAGCTGTACGATACCGATCTCCGCCTTCTCCTGACTCACGAGATGCTGGCCGGAGAAGACGCCCGTGGACGCGGCACCGTGCGCTACGCGGCAGATGTCGACGACCCTCTGCTGTACGAGATTGCCGGCCCCGACCCGCTGCGTGTGACTGCCGCCGCGGTCTTCGGCCGGCATGCTACCGACCTGATCGTTCCCCGTTCGGCGGCCGAGCAGCTGCTGCA
The DNA here is from genome assembly GCA_003558175.1 of Spirochaetaceae bacterium. Taxonomy (GTDB): domain Bacteria; phylum Spirochaetota; class Spirochaetia; order DSM-27196; family PWMO01; genus PWMO01. Next base: position 753 of record PWMO01000506.1, on the reverse strand, counting down.
GGACGACGCCAACGCCCGCCTGTTGCGCGAAGGGCGTGTTGTGGTGGTCGTCTCGCAGCACAAGCTGCGCGAAGAGCTTCCACGGCCTCCCCGATAGAAAAGACTTCTGCCGAGTGCTTCGATCAGCGTTCTGATCAATTGACTTGCCCGCCGCAATATGCTCAAATTCCCGTAAGTACTATGAAGCAGTCGAAGCGTCGTTTCTTGGTTTATGCAGCCGGCTTATTGCTGTTACTGCTTGTTGCTGGATGTGGGCGCCCGGCAGGCTACGGAGTAATCCTGTGGCCCGACAGCGATGCTGTTGCAGCCGGCGAGGTGGTCGCGGTCATTGAGACTGCCTCGGTGCAGAACACGTACATCGTTCGCCGGGAAGACGGCGAAGCGCACCAGCTGCCGCACTGGCGGGTGCGTTTTTTTGACTCACAGGCCGAAGCTGCGGAGTTTGCCGAGCGGTACTCGGAGTACGCCGAGCTCTACGTCCGTTCGCAGCGCAACGCTCTGCCGGTACGCGAACAGCTGGACCGCACGTCGCGAACGGTGTATCGCCTGCGGCAGGGGGAGGAGATAAAGGTTCTTGACCGCACTCCCGAACCGCGGACGGAAGCGGGCCTGACGGCGCACTGGTACAGCGTCTTAACCGAAGACGGCACTTCCGGCTGGGTATTCGGGTACTACCTCACCCCGTTCAGCCCCGGCGAAGAGGTTGCCCCGGTTGCATCGGACGAGATCGACGATCCGGTTATCCGCAATCTG
>PWMO01000375.1 GCA_003558175.1 Spirochaetaceae bacterium | reverse complement strand
GGCCCCACCCTGGCAATTGACTTCGGTCCGCCGACCGGCGCGGAGTTTCACGCGGAGATGTCGCGCTTCATCTGGTTCCGCGTTACGCCAACGCAGTCCGGTGAGTTTGCCATTGCCATCTTCGGGTATCCCATGCAGTTGGGCTCACCGGGGCAACGGCTCCAGCTGCACCAAAGCCCGTCAAAAGGCACGGGCGGTGCGGATGGCACCGACGCGGTTGCCGACCCCGAAGCAGCCTCCAATGAACTCCGTCTCCACGCCGAGGTCATACCGGCAGGCAGCAGCTGAGCCAACACAACGCAGACAGGCCGCAGCCGATGGCCGGCGGCGCCTTGTGCCGAATCCGGGTGCGTAATATACTTATGAGGCGCGAAGCGTAGATTCGATTTCGGCGGTATCCGTCGGGGGTGTAAGATGGTGAACGCGATCAAGACAACTTACGATTCGTTGCCGGAGCGGATAACGGTTCCTCGGCAGTACGTTCACAAGCGCGCCGAGGTGATTATTCTTCTTGATGATGACGTTGTAGAGAATTCACCCAGTCTCAGTGATTTTTTTGGTTCATTGCCAGGGTTTCCCGATCGCGAGCCGCAAGGCGCGTTTGAGGTTCGTGACGAACTGTGAAATATCTGCTTGACACGAATGCTTGCATTGCGTTGCTCAAAGGCAGTTCGGAAACACTGCAACAAAAGGTCGAAACAGTGCGCAATGACGAAGTCGTTATTCCGTCGATCGTTCGCTATGAGTTGATCTACGGCGCCAACAAGAGTCGCAGCCCCAACCAAACACTCACCGTGCTCCAGCGATTTCTCAGTACCTTTCCGTCGATCTCGTTTGATGACCAAGCTGCGGAGACATGCGGTAAAGTCCGCGCAGAGCTGGAACGAAGAGGCACCCCGATCGGACCTTACGACACAATGATTGCCGCAATCGCGATCACGAACAACCTGATTCTGGTTACTCGAAACGCTCGCGAGTTTGGACGGGTCTCTGGTCTGACGGTCGAAAACTGGGAGGGATAGAACTCTCCTGAAGGTGCAGGCCGCGCCCCTCCCGCGCCGCTCACTTGCGGCGGCGCAGGCCGCCGTTCAGTCGCTCTGGGGCTGCTTGCTCCAGAGCCAGTAGAGGCCCTTGATGCCGGGGCGGATGTCGTCGACCAGCAACAGTACCGCGATCTTTTCCAGGTAGGCCAGAACCCCCCAGCCTACCGCCAGCACGTAGAACCAGAGCTGAAAGCCCCAGACAAACAGCACAAAAAAGAACGCCCCCTGCAGGTATCCGGCGGCCACCGCCGCGTAGAGATGGAGCCCCGGAATCTTGCCAAACCGGATGAAGGCGACCACGTAGCTCAGGGCGAATATTGCCAGGAACAGATAGAGCAGCCACGCGTGCGGCCGGACCTCGGCCCATCTGAAGCTGAAGATTCCGTACAGCGCCAGCACGTACGTGCCCATGTCGGCTAAGTTGTCCAGTGCCGCGCCGATACGGGTAACCAGACCGAATCGCCGTGCGATCTGCCCATCGATGATGTCTGACACCAGGTTGATACACAGCAGTATCACAAACCATCGTTCGTTGCCCGCAAGGGCAAGCACCAGAATCACCGGGAACATCAGCAGTCGGTAGAGACTGATTATGTTCGGAACATTGAGGACGTTCTCACCGTTGTAGCGAATCTCCATCGTACTTCCCCCGTTGCGTTTGACTTCGCCTTCTGTTTCCCTTCGCCTTCGGCCACGCGTCTACAGCGTCAGAACCAGCACGGCCAGCACACTCATCGGTATGAATAGGTTATCGAGCCCTTTCCAGCTCACCATTTCGACAACCGTTCCCGTTGCGGCCACCAGCACCGCTATCCCCAACAGCTCCAGATCGAGCTTCATCTGCCGGAAGTAGAGCGCCATCACGCTGATCAGCAGACAGGAGACAAAGAATGCGCCGGAACCGAGCACGGTCTTCTGCAGCGTGTAACCGAAGATGCGGATCCGCTGGTTGTACTGCTGCAGGTTCATCCCCAGAATGCCGGCAATGGGATCGCAGATCGCCAGTACCAGGATCGGCAGGATAAAAAAGAAACGGTCCTGCAGCAGGTGAGCGGCAAGGAAGGTCAGATAGATTGCCACCGGCAGCATGTAGCTGCCGCTGGAGAGCCGCGGGACGTCGTGGATCGATCTCAGGTAGCCGCTGTTGCGGCTGACATAGAGCAGAACGAAGAAGGCAACTGCCAGGGCGAGCACGTACCAGTGGTCGTCAAACAGATAGGGAAAGATCACCGTTGTGAGCGTGGCGCAGAGGTGGGCAAACTTCCTCGTGAACTCGCCTGTCAGGCCCAGTCTGCGATAGACCAGTTCATTGAAAACCAGCAGCAGCAGCAGCGCCACGAATACAATAGCGCTGAGCCCGATAGCGGTGACGATATGTGGGTTCATGGCACACAGCTCTCCCGTCGGGCGGCCGAATGTCCTACAGCGCGCCGAGCAGTGCAAGCAACGCCACAAACGCGCCGCCGGCAATCAAACTGTCAAAACGGTCCAGCATGCCGCCGTTCCCCGGAAACAGCGCCGAGAAATCCTTGACGCCGTAAGACCGTTTGTACCTGGATGCCGCCAGGTCACCGTTGAAGGCACAGAATACAATTCCCGATGCCAGAAGCAGCGTGCCGCGCGTGCCGGTGTCTGCAAGTTCCCTCAGAAACAGCGATGTCGCAAGAGCCACCAGCGCACCACCGATAACACCCTCTACGGTCTTCGACGGGCTGATAACCGGCGCCACGCGATGCCTGCCCAGCAGCTGACCGCTGATCTGGCTGAAGGCGTCAAAGATCGAAAGCACCATGAAGGTAAACAGGATCAACCCCTGATCGAGGCGACCGAAATACAGAAAAGCGCTGCCGATCAACCCGAACAATCCCAGCGACAGAACGAAGAAGCCCCGTCTGTCATAGTCCGACCGTCGAAACAGCCGCGCGAGCTCCACCACCCCGCCGCCTACAATCAAGGCACTCAAGATCCGAAAGGCGTGTTCACTGAACGCAATGCTCAAGAACAAAACGTGGATAATGATGAAGTAGGTCACGTACTTAACGCGATGGCCGCGTGCAGCCCGTCGTCCCTGTCGACGCGAGATGATGAACAGCGCGACAGCGCCCAACACAAAGTACGCGAGCAGAATCAGATACGCTTCTACCAGCATACCGATTCAGTATAAGGGCAAACTACACACCCTGTCACCCTTACCAGCGAACGAGCATCACGACGCCTGCAAGCATCACAACCACCGCCAGTACGCCTCTGATCGGGCTCTCGCGACGCTCCAACGCCGCCCGGGTCAGCAGCCGTGGTCCCGCAAGCGCTCCAAGAACCGCTCCGGGAGTCAGCAGCAATACCAGCGTCAGGTCGATGACGCCGAAAGCAACGTGCCCGACCAGTGCGGCGGCGGTCTTGATCAGTACCACCATCAGGGAGGTGCCGATCACTACTCGCAGCGGCATGCGCAGCGCGAACAGGCCGGCCAGCACGGGTGCGCTGCCGCTGGTGCCAAACGATCCGCTGATCAGCCCGCCGGCAAACCCGTACAGCGAGCCAAGGACAAGTCTCCGGCGCCGCCGGCGCTGCGCGTCAGGCGCGCTCTGCCCATCGGCCCGCCGCGAGCGGCGCGGCAGCATCAGCGCTCCGAGCAGCACCGTATAGCCGCCAAACGCTGCACGCAGCAGTTCGGCTCCCATGATCCTGGTCAGTCCCACCCCAACAAAGGCCCCCACGACGCCGGTACCGCCGAACAGCGCCCCAAGACCGGTGTCGATGTTGTCGCTCTGACGGTGGCCAATCAGCGCCACGGCGCACAACGGCAGAATTGCGGCAAGCGACGTACCCACCGCTGCCGGCGCCGGTACATCAAAGAGCAGCATCAGAATCAGCGGCAAAACGAGGCCACCGCCGCTCCCGATCACTGAAGCCGGAAGCCCCACCGCCAGCCCAAACGGCAGCAACCAGAGATAGCTCAGCTGAAATACCGAAAAGAACACCGTGCCCTACCTCGCCGCGCCGGCCCCATTCCGCCGCGCGAGCTGCGCGGCAGCGGCGCCGACCGCAACGCCTAGCGGCAGGTTTACGAGCAGCGATACCGCGGCCACGAGAACCGTAATCCGCCGATCCGTGCTCTTCCACGCCGATCTGCCCAGCGCCATCCCGGAAAAGAGCAGCAACGCTGCCAGTGCGCCAAACGGCAGCACCGCGCCGAGTTGAGGTGTGGCAAACAGCAGCGCCACCGCCACCAGCACTACGCCGGAGATCAGGTTCGAACCGCCCGAACGGGCCCCAAACCGGTGCTGCGCGGCCAGTCCTCCCGCACCGTGACAGACGGGGAAGGCGCCAAACGGCGCTCCCGCCAGGCAGAGCGCACCCATGCTCAGCAGCAGACTTCTGTTCTGCACTCGCGTATGCGAAAGATCGGCGACCATCAGCGAGGTGGCGAGCACGGCGTTTCCCAATGTCAGCGGAAGCTGCGGCACGGTCCCGAGGAGAAAGCCGCGCAGCAGGGCCTCGGGTGCGGGCAGGCTCCAGGACGGCAGCAACATTGGTGCAACCGCCGGCGGACCGGAACCAAGAATTCCGATCAGCACGCCGATCGCCAGGACCACGAGGGCCGATACCTCCCGATCCGAGAACCGGTTGAGCGCCAGAATCACCACTATCGCGCCCGCCGCGATGTACGGGTCATTCAGCCCCATCCGGCCGCTCTGCAAAATCAGCGAGACGGCCAGGCCGAGCTGAATGCCGCGGATCACCGGCAGCGGGAGCAGTCGCTGGACCGGCCCGATTGCGCCGGTAACGGCAATCACGAGCAACAGAGCCCCCATGCTCAAGCCCACGCCCGCAATCTCGGCGGCCGAGAGTCCGCCGCTGATCGCGAGAATGCCTACCGCCTTCATCGGCTCAACCGGTATCGGAAGCCGATAGGCCAGGCCCGTCACAATGTACGCCACGCCAAAGAAGAGCAGCATCAGCGAAAGATCCATCCCGGTCACCGCGGCAACCGCAAAGACAATCGGCAGCAGCGTTCCGTAGTCTCCAAAGGCCCCGGCAGCCTCCTCCAGGCTGAATCGGAAGCCTCGCACGAGGTGATGGTTTCTCGCAGGCCTGTCGATACTCATGCAGTACTCATGCTATGGCGTCACAATCTCAACCGCAGGTCGGCGGGTCTACTGTCGCAGACCTGTCGTCACTCCACGCCCACCATCACGTTGGAAGCCTTGATCACTGCAATCGCGGAAGCCCCCTCGCGTAGCCCAAGGCGTTCTACCGAGCTCTTGGTGACCACCGCCGTGATCTCCAGGCCGGGCGCCAGCTCAATGACCACTTCGGAGTTCACCGCTCCTTCCACGATTTTCTTCACGGTTCCGGCGAACTGGTTGCGCGCGCTCAATTTCATCTCGTGCTTCTTCTGGAACAGTTGTTTGCGTGAGAGGATACTCCCATAGCGTAGCGATGAGCAAGCAAGAGCATCGCCGGAGGGCGCTGTGGCGAAAAGGCAGGGTGTGCAGGCGAAAGAAAACCCCGACGCGCCGCTGGCGACACGCCGGGGAATAAGCGAGGAGTATGCCGAAGTTCCGGTGGCGGTCCTAGAACGCGAGGGTCGCGGTGAGGCCGATCGCCAGTATGCCTTCGTCTATGCCCGCACCGATGTCGGGAACCAGGTAATCGAGACCGATGCCGAGCGCCGTGTGCAACGCGCCGTCGCCAAACGCGCGACGGATCGGATACGAGAACACGCCGACTCCCGAAGCAACACCGGCGGAAGAACCCGCATAGATGCGCAAGCCCACCTCGTCCATGAGATAGTGAGAGATGCGGACCAGGCTGAAGTCCATCATGTTGGGACCAGCGGTGATGAACATCATTGCGATCTCACTCTGTTCACCCAGACCGAACGTCATCGCGAGTGACTGTCCCGCCCCGATATCCTCAACAGCCGGATCGAAGTTGTAGCCGACGATCGTGCCGACTTCAATACCAAAGATATCGGTTACCGTCTCCTGCGCGAAGAGCGCAGGAACCGCGAACAGCGCCACGGTAACCACAAGCAGCGTAACAATTGTCTTCTTCATGGTTTCTCCTTATGCCGTCGTTCCGCTACACCTACAGTCCAAACGATCCGGCAAGGCCGATACCGATTGTGCCCGCGCCCGGTCCCTGATCGTCGTTCATGAAATAATCGACTTTCAGTTTCAGTGCCGAGCTGAACATATTCTCGGGCTGGCTGCGAACGATCAGGTAATGAGCCCCAATTGAACCGCCCACATTGGCGCCGGCGGCATTTCCGACCATCATTGACAGCGCGAGCTGCTCGGTGAAGAAATAATCGAAGCGCATCCCCACGTATTGTTGCGTCGGAAGGGGAGCCAAGTCACCGTCAAACGTCACAGCCGTAAAGCCGATCTGCATATTCTCCAGCGTGGCAAGACTGATTGCAACGCTGCGTCCCATCACGGCCTCTTCCTCTTCCAGGTTATAGCCACCAAGCATACCCAGTTCGATGCCGAACAGCCGGAACTCGGTGTCGGTTCCCTCCAGCGCCTGCGCGAAAGCTGCAGCGGGCAGAGCCAGCGCGATGACCGCAATCGCAAACACAATGATCCCTCGTTTTGTCATAGTTCCCTCCAGTCAGTTCGAGTTTACGGCAATTGGTGTTGCCTTTCTGCTGGTAAAGTTTACTCAGTAGCTCGGCAAATTCAACCCAAAACCGGTATAGATATTCAAAATTTTCGTTCGTACGGCGTGACTCATGCGCAACTATGCGTTACTATTTCCAACATGAGCAAAATG
>PWMO01000314.1 GCA_003558175.1 Spirochaetaceae bacterium | reverse complement strand
TGGGAGAGGGACCGGCAGCGCAGCCCGGCGGCCCTGATGGAGGTGTCGGCCCCGCTGCCCGCGGCGACGGCTTCGCTCTTGCGCCATATCGCTGCCGCAATCCTTCAGCCTTGAAAAATGAGGCGCAAGCCGCTATAGTCAGGCCAATCTATTATGGACAAACAGAATCCTTCCGAGCCTGCATCCCGCGAGACGGGCACTACTGACTTTGTTCGCTCACTTATTGACGCCGACAACGCCGCCGGTACGTACGACGGCAAGGTTCACACTCGCTTTCCTCCCGAGCCAAACGGGTATCTGCACATCGGGCACGCCAAGTCCATCGTGCTGAACTTCGGTATTGCCGAGGAGTACGGCGGCAAGTGCAACCTGCGTTTTGACGACACCAACCCCGAGAAGGAAGAGGTGGAGTACATTGAGTCGATCAAAGAGGATGTACGATGGCTGGGGTTTGACTGGGAAGAGCGGCTCTTCTTCGCCTCCGACTACTTCGAACAGCTCTACGAGTTCGCCGAGCGGCTGATCCAGAAGGGGCTCGCCTACGTGGACGATCAGAGTGCCGATCAGATTCGCGAGACTCGCGGCACCCCGACGGAGGCTGGAAGGAACAGCCCGTTCCGCGATCGAACCATCGAGGAAAACCTCGATCTCTTTCGGCGCATGCGTTCGGGCGAGTTTGCCGACGGTAGTCGAGTGGTGCGTGCCCGCATAGACATGGCCGCGCCCAACATCAATCTGCGCGACCCGATCATGTATCGCATTCGTCGTCAGCACCATCCAAACACCGGCGACGCCTGGTGCATCTATCCTACCTATGACTGGGCGCACGGACAGTCCGACTGGATCGAGGGTATTACGCATTCTATCTGCACGCTGGAGTTTGAGAATCATCGTCCGCTGTACGACTGGTTTCTGGATGCGCTCGATGCCGCAGCGCCCAATCGGCCGCGACAGATCGAGTTTGCCCGGCTGAACCTGGGGTACACCATCATGAGCAAGCGGCGCCTGCTCGAGCTGGTACGTGAGGGTCACGTCTCCGGCTGGGATGACCCGCGCATGCCGACAATCTGCGGGATGCGTCGCCGCGGATACAGTCCCGAAGCGGTCCGCAATTTCTGCCGTTCGATCGGTGTGTCCAAGACCAACAGTCAGATAGACATCGCGATGCTGGAGTTCCATCTGCGCGAAGATCTCAACCGGCGTGCACCGCGAGTGATGGCGGTGCTCGATCCGCTGAAAGTGGTGATTGAGAACTACCCCGAAGGGAAGGTTGAACAGGTCGAGGCAGACAACAACCCGGAGGATCCGGACGCGGGAACGCGGCTGCTCCCGTTCTCGCGCGTCATCTATATCGAGCGGGAAGATTTCCGCGAGGATCCGCCAAAGAAGTTTTTTCGGCTTGCGCCCGGACGCGAAGTACGGCTGAAACACGCCTGCTACATCACCTGTAACGAGGTTGTGAAGCATCCGGTAACCGGAGACGTTGTCGAGTTGCGCTGCAGCTACGATCCTGAGTCGGCCGGCGGGACAACACCCGACGGACGCAAGGTGAAAGGAACGCTGCACTGGGTGTCGGCAGATCACGCGGTGGACGCGGAAGTTCGGCTGTACGACCGGCTCTTTTCGGTGGCAAATCCGGCCGATCAGGCACAGCGCGAGGGACGCGAATATACCAGTTACCTGAATCCGGAGTCACTTAGCGTGTTGAAGCAGTGCAAGGTTGAACCGTCGTTGCGCGAGGCGCCCGTCGGCACCACGTTTCAGTTCTTGCGCCACGGCTACTTCTGCCCCGACTCCAGAGACAGCAGTCTGGACGCACCGGTTTTCAACCGTACCGTTTCGCTGCGTGACAGCTGGGCCAAACTCGAGCAATCCGGCGCAGCGGGGTAGGCGGCGGGGAGCGGCGGGGAGCGCGCGACCCGCGAGGGGAGCGAAGAATCCGCAACACCGACACAGGAGGATAGCCATGTTGACCAGCTTTATCTTTGACCTTGACGGGGTAATTGTATTCACCGACCGGTACCACTACCTCGGCTGGAAACAGCTCGCCGACGAGGAAGGGTGGCGCTTCGACGAGACGCTCAACCACCAGCTGCGTGGTGTCTCACGCATGCGGTCACTGGAGATCATTCTCGAGCACAACGGGTTGCGGTTCTCCGAAGAGGAGAAGAAGGCGTTTACCGATCGCAAGAACGGCTATTACCAGAGCCTGCTCGACTCCATCGGGCCTGATGACCTCTATCCGGGGGCGATCGATTTTGTCAAACAGGTTCGCGCCAGGGACGTGCGCACTGCACTCGGTTCATCAAGCCGCAATGCGCAGCGGGTGCTCGAAGCGCTGCAAATAGACGCGCTGTTTGAGGCTGTGGTAACCGGCCATGACCTTACCCGCACCAAGCCCGACCCGCAGATCTTCCAGCTCTGCGCCGAACGGCTTGGCGGCGTGGCACCGGCGGAGTGTGTGGTATTTGAAGACGCCGAGAGCGGCATCGCAGCGGCTCTGGCGGCGGGAATGCACGCGGTGGGTGTGGGAGACGCTGAACAGCTCCCCAACGCCGATCAGGTAATCACCGACTACGCCGAGATCGACCTTGATACGCTGATTGCCACCGGCCGCATCCGCTGAGCCCGAGCGCGTTCAGTTATCCAGATCGGAGGGATTCATGCCCAGCCGCTCATCGCGGTCCAGCGCGTCGAGCGCCCCAACGTCCTCTTCGGTCAGCGAGAAGTCAAACACGCGGCTGTTTTCCAGAATACGTTCACGATGGACCGATTTTGGGATCGTGACCACGCCGTGCTCCAGGTCCCAGCGAATCATGATCTGGGCCGGGGTTTTGCCGTACTTCTGCGCAAGCCCGGAAATGGTGGGGTTGTCGAAGTACTTGCCGCGGGCGAGCGGGCTCCACGCCTCAAGCTGGATTTGCCGCTCGCGGCAGTAGTCCACCAGTGGCTGCTGCAGGACGAACGGGTGCCACTCGACCTGGTTTATCGCCGGCGGCACTTCGCTGTTCTCCAGCAGCATTTCGAGGTGCTGTATCAGGAAGTTACTGACACCAATTGCGCGCACCTTGCCTTCAGCGTACAGCTTCTCCATCGCGCGCCACGAATCGAGAAAGAGACCTTTGATCGGCCAGTGAATAAGATAGAGGTCGATTACGTCGCGCCGCAGCAGCGAACGGCTGCGGTCAAATGCGGCAAGAGTTCGCTCATAGCCGTGATCGTCGTTCCAGAGCTTGGTTGTCACAAAGACCGAATCAGAGTCCACTGCCGCGTCCTGGATCCCGTCGGCAACATCTGCTTCGTTGGCGTAGAACGCCGCGGTGTCGACGTGACGGTACCCCGCCTCTATCGCCCAGCGGACGGCGTTCCGCGTCTCACCTCCCGGCGCACTCTTGTACACGCCGAGGCCGAACCACGGGATTGCGACGCCGTTGTTCAGTGTTGTAGTAGCTTCGATGTTCACCGCTGCCTCCTTTGCCGGAATACGTGTTGTTGCTTGCCGAGACTGTCGGCGCGACCATCCGCCGCACCCGCTCGACTCGCGGGCGCTGAGTGAAGCGCGCAAGGGGTTGCGCCGGCGATCGTTGCGTTTCCGAGCCTACGGAGAGCAACTCGCGTTGTCAACCGGCACGTCGACAGCAGAGCGGACGGAGAAACGTGCGCCATTGTCTTTTTGCTTGTGGTCGAGTATGTTATAGCCAATGAGATTCCAGGAATTTGAACTACACCCGGATTTGCAGAAGGGAATCGACGAGGCCGGCTTTTCGGAGTGTACCGAGGTTCAGGCTCGGACACTGCCCCACACTCTACAAGGCCAGGATGTAACGGTACAATCACAGACCGGCACCGGCAAGACAGCCGCGTTCTTGATCCCCATCTACCAGCATCTCCTCAAACCCGATTATGCGGGAGCCAAGGCGCTGATACTGGCGCCCACGCGTGAGCTGGCGGTGCAGATTGAAAACGAGGCGCAGCTGCTGGGCAAGCACCTTCCGTTTTCCACCGCCTGCTTCTACGGTGGAGTGGGGTACGGGAAACAGGAGGCAGCCGTTCGGTCAGGCGCGCAGCTGTTGATCGCCACTCCCGGCCGACTGCTCGATTTTGTTGACTCGGGCAAACTCGGGTTTCAGGACGTGCGGTTTGTCGTCATTGATGAAGCCGACCGCCTCTTCGATATGGGCTTCTATCCGGACATCCAGAAGGTGTTCCGCCGCATGCCTTCCCGCGAGCGCATGACAATGCTGTTCAGCGCCACGCTGGGCACGCGAGTGCAGAACATCGCGTGGAAGTACATGTCGGAACCGGTTGAGATCGTAGTCACGCCCGAGCAGATGACGGTAGAAACGGTCACGCAGGAATTGTATCACGTCGCGATGTCCGAGAAGATGCCGCTCCTGCTCGGATTGCTGCAGCGTGAGCAGCCCGAAACCGCTCTTGTCTTCGCCAACACCAAGCGTGCCTGTGAAGAGATATCACGCAGGCTTGAGGTCAACGGCTACAAGAGCCGCTTTATCATTGGAGATCTGCCGCAGCGGCAGCGGCTGCGCTTGATTGACGATCTCAAGAGCGGTCAGATCGAGATTCTGGTCGCAACCGATGTCGCCGCGCGCGGGCTGCACGTTGACGATCTTGACCTGGTGGTCAACTATGATCTCCCGGAAGATCCGGAGAACTACGTCCACCGGATCGGCCGAACCGCGCGAGCCGGGAAGAAGGGCCGCGCCATCAGTCTCGCCTGCGAGCGGTTTGTCTACGGGCTTGAAGCAATTGAGTCCCTGATCGGGACGAAGATACCAGGCAACTCGGTAACCGATGATGACCTGGCTGAAGACAAGAGCAAGGGAGCTCGGATTGTAATCGGGCGTGATGAACGCACCCGCGGCGGGGCGCCGCACGCCTCCAAGGCGCCTCGGCGTGGAAGCGGAAGCGGCGGACGGAAACCGCGGCGCTACACCGGTAAAGCCGGTAGAGACGGAGCCGAGCAGCAGCCGGCGGCCGGACACAAGGGGAGCCCGGAGTCCGAAGCAAAACCGCGCAGCGGTGAGCGGCAGGGTACCAGGCGACGCGACCACGCGCCCCGTAGCGGCGAGGCCAAGCCGCACCACAAGCGGCCGGAACCCAGGCGTGGCGACAGGCATGCGGAAAAACAGACCGAGCGGCATGCCGGGAAGCAGAGCAGTGATGCTCGCGGGGTAGCCTCCGGTTCAGTTGAAGAACGAATCGAGCATTATCGCCGCAAGTACGGTGAGGACTTCGAGCTGAAAAGCGGCGGGGAGTCCCGGTCCGACGCTAAGCGGCGGAAAAAGACGCGGCACGAGCGACAGCCTGCGGCTCAAGAGGCAGCGTCGCAAACGGCGGGAGAAGCGCAAGAAAAAAAGGGAATCCTGTCCGGATTGCGGGCACTGTTTGGTCGCAAACGGCATCCTGAGGGATGAACCGGCCGCAGCCGTAACAGGCTTCTTGACACTTTGCCGGAATTCGCATAGTGTAGGGCCTCAATCTGTTGTTTTTGCGGGACCATTTACCGGCAACATAAGGAGTAGTTTGAATGGCGAGGAACAGCACCGCCAGGGGAAAGATTGTTCGACGACTCGGAACTAATATCTATGGTAACCCCAAGTATGATCGTCTCTTAAAGAAGAAACCCAACGGACCGGGAGAGCCCAAGAAGGGCAGGGTGCGGCAGACTGAATACGGCCGCCAGCTCCAGGAAAAGCAGAAGATCAAGTTCGCCTACGGGCTGTCGGAGCGGCAGTTTCGCAATCTGTTCCAGAAAGCGAAGGCAATGCAGGGCGTCACCGGGCACAACATGCTCATTCTGCTCGAGCGTCGGCTGGATAACGTGGTCTATCGGCTCGGCATGGCTGCCAGTCGTTCGCAGGCACGACAGCTGGTCGGTCACGGCCATATCCTTCTCAACGGGCGCAAGGTCACCATCCCGTCGGCGGTCGTACGCGCGTCGGATACCGTTGCGGTTAAAGAGAAGAAGTCAACGCGCGATCTGCTGCGGCGCCTGCTGGCCGAGAACGCTTCGCGTCCCGTTCCCCCGTGGTTGTCACTTTCGCGGGACGACATGGTGGGAACCGTATCGGTTCTGCCTGCGCGCGACGTGATTCCCACAATCGCGGAGGAGCAGCTGGTCGTCGAGTTCTACTCCAAGTAGGCCGCCGGCTCCTGCAGCGTCCGCCGCGACGCATTTCGTCTTATCGTCTCGACTCAGAAACGGCCTCAATGCGGGGCCGTTTTTTTCTCTCCAACACACGGTCTTGCGGCCCGTCGCGGCCTGGTTTCGCTGCGCCGCTCTGTTGCTGAACAGTCCAATTACCTGCGACGCCAACCCCGAGCTCAACCCCGAGCCAACCGCAACCGCATACCCTGCCAACCCCGTCCCCACTCCAGATTTAGAATTGCCAACTCGGAAAAATAATGATTGACAAACCGATAAACCAGTTTGATGATCGCATCACTCAGCTTCCCAAAGCTGCGTCGGTGACCCGCCTGCACGTGTACTGCGTCCGGCCGTCCCATGGTGCGATCTTTACCTGTGCAACCTGGGAGCCGTTATGACGCCGGCAAGGCATTCTTCCGTACGACGGGCTAACCGGTTCGACTCTCGGATTTCGGTGGTGGTTCTTGCGCTGCCCGTATAGGCGGCGAAACTGTTTCCGATCGCAGAAGGAGACTGAGCATGAAGAAGGGAAGGGTTGGGTTCATCCTCTTGAGTGTTGTGGTACTCGCGGCACTCGTCGTTTCGTGTGGAGGCGGCAGTCCTCAACAGCAGGCAGCTGCACGTCCCGCACCCGCTCCGCAGCAGGATATCGCACCGCACGAAATAAGTCTTTACGACCAT
>PWMO01000030.1 GCA_003558175.1 Spirochaetaceae bacterium | reverse complement strand
TGAGAAGCGGGCGGTCGCGGTAGTGTTCGTGGCAGTGAGGGTTGGGGCAGAAGGCGGGGGTGAACAGCTCAGGGGGCTGCTCGGGTTCTGCTGTCAGGGGGATGATGCGTCTCATACCCCACATTACTACCCGGTTTTGCCTCCTGATTGCGTTTTCACCAAGCTTCGTGGCAGTTTACGGGCAACCGTGGTTGCGCCACCTCTCCCGCTTCCGCCTGAAATTCCCGGTCGATGTCCCGCATGATGGTGTACCGCCCGTCCTTCTTGCCCAGGCCCCGGATAAACCGGGCGTACACAGACGTCCCCGGCGTGGGGGGCGCAATGCTTTCGTCAGCTATCTCCAGCACTACCCGCACCTGCATCACATACACGGCGTGCGACTCCTCCGCCGGGGTAAACGTCAAGAACTCGTTGGTTGCCGTCTCGTTACTCCATCCTTACCTGTGTTGCCGTCAGAAGGTTTCAAACTCGCCGTCCCGGTCGTCCGGACTCTTCTCGCTTCGGTTCAGCGAGATCCGCTTCTGGTCCGTGTCGGCCAACGTTATGCCCGTCTCCCGCTTGCCGGCAGGTTGCTGGTCCGGGGTCTTCGCGGCTCTCGCGCCACCTCTGACAGGGGCGTGTGCAATCCGTGGGGCCCGGTGAGCACCCCTCGTTTCCGTCAGCAGGCGCACACCTCCGGAATCGTTACTCTCGCCCACTCGAAAGAACGCCATGGTGCTCTGCAGCTGCTCAGCCTGGCCACTGAGTTCCTCCGCCATGCTCGCCATTTCCTCGGAGGCCGAGGCATTCTGCTGCACCACCTGGTCCAGCTGCATCAACGCCTTGTTGATCTGGTCGGCACCGCTGTTCTGTTCCTTGCTGGAGGCGCTGATCTCCTGCACCAGCTCCGCGGTCTTTCGGATATCGGGTATGATGCCGTTGATCATCTCGCCGGCTTTCTCGGCCACATCCACGCTGCTTCTGGACAGCTCCGCGATCTCACCGGCCGCCTTCTGGCTGCGTTCGGCCAGCTTGCGTACCTCGCTGGCCACCACGGCAAAGCCTTTGCCATGTTCGCCCGCGCGTGCCGCCTCGATTGCTGCATTCAGCGCCAGCAGATTGGTGTTGCGTGCGATCTCGTCGATGATGTTGATTTTCTCCGAGATCTCCCGCATCGCGTCCACCGTCTGCGTTACCGCCTTACCGCCTTCTTCGGCATTGTCCGCCGCTTGCTGCGAAATCTTCTCCGTCTGCATGGCGTTGTCGGAGTTCTGCCTGATGTTGCTGCCCATCTCTTCCATGGAGGAGGAGACTTCCTCGGCGCTGGCGGCCTGCTCCGTGGCGCCTTCCGAAAGTTGCTGCGCCGTACCGGCCATCTCTTGGCTGCCGGAGGCTACGTTGTCCGAAGCGGACTTGACGTCCCCTACCACGCTCACCAGTTTGTCACGCATTTGCTGCAACGCCGTGGCGAGCACGCCGATCTCATCTCTCTGGTTGACGTCGAGCCGGGTGGTGAGGTCTCCCTCAGAAAGCTGCTGGGCAAAGGTGACGCCCTTATAAACCGGCCCCGTGATGCCCCGCGTGAGAATGATCCCCAGAAGCATGGCCACTACAAAACCGACGATCATGCCGACGATCACCGTGACCAGCACGCGGTCCGCCGTCTCGTTCGCCGCCCGCACCTCCGCGGCGGCGATCTCCTCGTTGATGTGAATGAGCTCATCCAGGGTTTCCATCACGTCTCGTGCTTCATCGTACAGGATACCCATGACAAACTCGTTCATCGTGTTTCGTTGCGTGTCTGCGTCCTGAGCGTAATCCATAAGCTGGTAGAGCTGATCAAAGAGTTCGTCCCCGGCAGGGACAAGTTGCTGCTCGTACACCGTTTCCGCCTGCGCCGTAAGCCCCTGTCGCATGAGCGCGCTGATCTCCCGCACTGCGCCGTGAAACTCCGCCTGCGGAGCGCGAATTGCCTGCGTCAACTCCGTCAGACGGGGGTTATCCGTACGAAAGTCCGCCAGCCACACTCCCATGCTGGTGTCCCCGGCCTGTTCTCCACCCTCAAAAGCCTGTCCCGTCCGGAGGTATTCCAGCACGTCCACCTGGATCGCGTAGTAATCACCCCGCGCGTTGTATAGCGTCTCCCTGAGATCACCCGGGTCGAGCACGTCCTGTGCTTCAAAGTCCCGCAGCATTACAAGCCACTCGTCGATGTGTTCCTGCCATTCCGCGTTTTCCCGGTCAACCTGGTCGCTCAGGCGTTCTTCCGCCGCGGTAGCAGGAAGGGTCTTGAAGTAATCCCAGGTCTCCTGCATCCGGATCCGTGACTCGTTAAACGCATTGTACTGCGTGCGCCGTTGCTCCCGGGAGAGGAACTCCACCATGAGGGTGCGCTGCGCCACCATCATCTCCTCGATCTCGATCTCCTTCTGCAGGAGCGCTTCAATACTCGGCAGGCGCACTATGCCGATCTCGTCGATCGCGGCATCCAGCTGGTTGGCTCCGTTCAGTCCCACGAGCCCAACCGCTACCACCACCAGGGCTACCGCGGTAAACCCGCCGATCAGTTTAAGTCCCAGTTTTATGTTCTTCATGGTTTCTCCTCTCCAGACACAGAATTTGACGGTCACGGTTCGCGGTGGAAATAACGGTGATCGCAGAAATAATTGTAAGGCATGTTTCTCAGGATTAAAAACTATTCGTTATAAATCGCTTTCTTGATTAATTACTTCTATTGCTCAAATTCCGACTGGAAATGCACCTGTTTTCGGGAGTTACGTGAAACGACGGATTCGCCATGGCATTCGTGTCCGCCGCGCGCTGAGTGCTACGGCTGCCGGCAAAATGGTGACTGGCAGGCGGCGTCTTCACGGCCTCCTTCGCGGCATCGATGCGTGTTGATGTACGCGTGACGTGTTCCGATTCATGACCAGAAGGACAAGCCGATCGCCTCGCTGCGCCGGTCGAAATGGATCGACGTGTGGACGGCACACTATCGTCAATGCGCGGTATTGACAGCAATCCAGTAAGGTATTACTGTCTTTTGAATCACAGAAAGCCGGTAAGGTATTATGGTTTTTGAGTCACAAAAGATGGGAGGACGGGCAAATGACTCGGGTCAACGTGTGGGGAGTTGGGATTGGACTGGTTCTAGGGGCTGCCGCCATGTCTATTGGCGCCTGTGCCGATGATGGGTTAGTACGAGAGACTCCTCGAGAGCGTGCAGAGGTAACCGAGGCTGCACCGGTCGCCGACGATGCTTCGGTAGTCGATGTGGCGCGGGCTGAGTACCAGGACGGTCGGTACCGCGGAATTTTTGAGGACGGCGGGGAGCAGCAGGTCAGTATCCAGTTTGACCTGCGAGACGGAGTGATGTCGGGTGTCCGGTTTCGTCATCTGCAGTATCGGGGCGTCGACTATGGGGCGCTTGAAGAGGACGATGCATTCTACCCGGTGTTGCAGCAGCACAGGCAAATTGCCGACTATCTGAATGGCCGGCCGCTCAGCGCAATTGACGATGTGAAGTCGCCGGGTGATATTGCCGAAGACATCGACGGGTTCACTGGTGCGACCATCCGTGGCGCAAAGATTGCGTCGGCGCTTCGGGATGCGCTGAATCGTGACATTTACTCGCCCGCCAACGGTCTGGTTCGTTCTGTGCCCGACGCAGGAAATGGGCGCTATCGAGGCGTGTACGGTGATGGTGGCGAGCAGCAGGTGAGCGTTCAGTTCAGCGTTGCCAATGGAACTCTGACAGGTATCTCGTTTCGCCATCTGCAGTATCGAGGTACAGATTACCGGCGACTCGAGCAGGGCGATCAGCTCTATCCGATAGTGATACAGCATCAGCAGATTACCGAATACCTCGAGGGCCGCCCGCTTGAAGCGATCTTCGACCTCCACACCCCGGGCGAGTTTATTGATGATGTCGACGGCTGGACGGGTGCCACTATCCGAGGTGCGAAGGTGTTCTCAGCTATGCGCGACGCCTTGAACCGCGGATTGTACACACCGCCGAACGGCTTCAGCACCGAAATTGAGGGGTACGCGGATGGGCGATATCGTGGCACCTATGGGGACGGCGGCGAACAGCAGGTGAGTATCCAGTTTCACCTCAACGGCGGCGTTATCGAGAATGTATCGTTCCGACACCTTGCGTATCGCGGAACGAATTACCGGGCGCTTGAGGAGGGCGATACGCTCTATCCAATTCTGACTCAGCACCAACAGATCGCGGACTATCTCGACGGTAGACCGCTTTCGTCCATAATCGATTTGCACAGTCCCGGTGACTTCGTCGCGGATATCGATGGATGGACCGGCGCAACGGTGCGAGCAAACAAAGTCTACTCGGCAATGCGAGATGCGCTGAATCGAGGTACGTACTGATACGGCCGTAGACATCGATTCTCGATAGTGTGGACTCGCGGGAGCGGCATTTGACCGCAATCCCGCGAGTCCCCTGCGAGATGGAGAAATGCCGACGGAAGGAAGCCAACCGAAGATGATAGCCGTTAATGACAGGAAGGACAGCTCGATTGGGAAAACGATATTGGGTAAGCCAGGAATCTCACGTTCTCCGGGTCTGTCATGCTTGCGACGAGGGACACTCCCACCGATATCAGCAGGAATCCCCCGATATTGGGTTCCGCCCCCCGTTTCTATCTCTGCCATTCTGATTCGGCCTGCTGCGGCCGTATTAGTTTCTCGAACCCCGGATTATCTCTGCCAATCCACACCTGTTAGAAGACCGGTATCCGCAAGCACGTGACCGCGCTGAGATGGGTGCAGCAACAACCTTAGCCGCCTCTGGTACCGCGGCCGGCAGTGCGCCGGGTTTGAGGACCAGCCCGAAAAACACAATCGCGAAAAAGGCGGCTCCGCTGATGAAGGGGTACGCGACGTTCAGATCGAAGAGCGCTCCGGCCCAGAGCGGGCCGAGGATTCTGCCGCTGCTCATGTACACGTCGGCATACCCCATGACTGAGCCGTGTCCTCCGTCTGCGTTGCGGCTGATCCACGAGAGCACCGTTGGTTTGAGGCCGGCGTTGCACGCAATGAACAGGCAGAGCGCGGCAGCCAGTGACGCGTAGTGCGACGCGGAGAGCAACGCCAGAAAGCCCAGCGCGCTGCCGGCGCTGCAGGCGGCGATGATCGCCCTGTCGCCGAAACGACGGGTCAATGGACCGACCGCAACTCCCTGCACCAGGGCGTATCCCACGCCCATGATCATCAGCAGGCTTCCGATCTCTGCAGTACCGTAGCCGAACTTCTGCATCGCGAAGAGACTGAAGACGCCCGACAGGCTCGATTTTCCGAAGTAGACGGCGAAGAGAAGGACCAGTCCGATTCCAACTGGACCGCACACCGCTCGCAGTGCGGCAGCGAGGCCGAACTGCACACTGCCGCCGCGGGTCATAGCCGGGCGATGCAGGCTCTCCGGCAGAACGACCGCCATGAAGCCGCAGACCAGCAGCGCTGCACCGGCGCTGACAAAGAACGGCAGACTGATCGAATCGAAGGCAAGCAGGCCGCCGAGCCCCGGCCCCACTACGATACCGAGACCGGTTGCCGCGCCGATTCTGCCCAGCGCGCCGGCACGCGCATCACTGTCGGTGACGTCGGTCACGTATGCCGAGGCGACCGGAAAGAGCGCGCTGGTGAGCCCTCCCATCAGCAGTTGTCCCAAGTAGAGCATGGCAAGGTTCCCGGCGAACGCGAACACCAGCAATGAAACCGTCAGACCCGACATCCCCAGCAGCAGCATCGGTTTGCGGCCGATGCGATCCGACATGCGCCCCCAGAAGGGGGCGCACAGCAGCTGCATGCAGCCGTACGCGGCAACCAGCAGCCCCATATGCAGTCCGCGGCCGCCGAACGACTCCAGCAAAAAGGGGAAGAGCGGCAGCGTCATACCGTAGGCGACCATTGCGATGAAGATCGACGCGTAGAGCAGCAGTCGCGCGCGGGTTGTGTTCGTGGTGGTGCGCATGGCTCAGTTCCCCAGGAGCTCGATGGTTCCGGTCTCGCCGTTGAGGCGCACCAGCTGACCGTCGCGCAGGATCTCGGTCGCTCCGGCCACACCGGAAACCGCCGGCACGCCGTACTCACGGGCGACGACCGACCCGTGTGAGATCGGGCCGCCGCATTCCATGATCAGGGCGCCGATCTTGAGAAAGAGCGGCGTCCAGGCCGGGTTGGTTCCGGTAGTTACCAGGATTTCGCCGCTCTGCAGCTCCCTGCCCGCTTCAGGCGTACCTAGGATGCGAACGCGGCCCTCATGCGTCCCCGGAGAGACCGGAACACCGCAGAGGACATCATCGCGATTGCCTGCGATCTGAACCGAATGGATCGCCTGACCGGTGCTTGTCAGCAGCCGCGGCGCCTTGAGCCGACCGTGGCGGATATGGGCTTCGCGGTTCTCCGCCGCAAGCTGCTTGAGGTCGCGGTCGGATGCAAGGTCATCCAGCCGCAGGAAAAAGACATCCTCGCTTCGCTCCAACCGCCCCGACCGCTGCAAAGCGGCGCCGATGTCGTGGAGGCTGTTGCGGACCATCTGCAGCCCCTGCGTAATGACAAACTTGGACTGCTCGCGAACGCCAAACATCTCGCGGAAATCGCAAAGCAGCTTGCGAGTCTTTTTTGCCACGCCCGGTTTGCCCGCGTCCACCAACCGCTGATAGATGCGATCGATCGCCGCTTCGGCCGCCTGGCTGTTGCGGGCGAAGTCCGCCTGCGCCTGCCGATAGCGGCCGTTCTCCAGGTAGGATGCCACGAGATCGAGAACGTAGCCGGGCTCTTCGGCCCAGGTTGGGGTTCCGGGATCGAGTTCGATGCTCTTCTTGTGTCCGTAGCGATTCAGGAAGTCCTGAATCTC
>PWMO01000246.1 GCA_003558175.1 Spirochaetaceae bacterium | reverse complement strand
CGGGTATCGAGCCGATGCCGGGCGATGTACGCGGCAACGCTGTCCGTCAGTCCGGCGGTCTCCGGCGTGCCGTCCTGCGGTGCGGCGGCGTCCGTCGAGTCAGCCGAATCCACGCACCCGAAGCAGATCGAGACGTAGTCCGCTCCGGACTGCGCAGCAATCACTGCCTGGTTGAACGTCACCACCCCGGAGACGTTGGTGGGGATCAGCGCGTCCTGCAGCCGGCGCGCTGCCGCCAGTCCGGCACGGCTGATGCAGATGGTGGCAACCAGCCGTTCTCCGGCCAGCCGCTGGAACTGGTCAAACTGCGCCAGAATGCGCTCGGTATCGCGCTCGGTGGACTGCATGTGGATGGGGCCGTCCAGCAGAGCTGCGCTTGCTGCAAGCCGCTTGCGCCAATCCGGTCCGGTTGCTGCCAGCATTGACGGTGTGGCAAAGATACCTCCGGCTCCAAGATCGGCCGCCGTCCGCACGTCGTTGGTTTTCGCGCTGGAAATCAGTATCTTCACTCTCGCCTCCGCTGTTGCTCTTCACGCTGTATGCATGCAGCGTAACAGGCTATGGCCGGATTGTCTATTTGGTGGCGGCTACTCAGCGGTGGCGGTTCAGGAAGAAGGAGTTGCCGGGATGAACGAACTGCTGCGCGAAACGCTTGATCGATACCGGGATCGTCTCGAAACCAGGGCCGTAGTGCAGGACCGCGGCGCGATCGAAGAGTGCCCGCCGCTGTTGCGACGGCTGCTGGGAGACGGCGTGTGGCTGGTGGCGGTGGACCGCAACAGCTGGGAGGTAGCGGGAAAGCGTCTCGCGCGGGCGCTGAACGCAGCTGCAGTCCGCTGGGAGCGCTATGACGTGCCGGCACCTGCCGGGGCTGCCGAGCCGATCTGCGACGACGCATCGATAGCGCAGTTTGCCGACGCCCTGCGCGGCCACGGCGCCACCGCCGCGGTGGCCGTCGGCAGCGGAACGATCAACGACATCGTCAAGTACGCCTGCCACCAGGCGAGGCTCCCGATGGCGTGTGTTGCCACCGCGCCCAGCATGAACGGCTACACCTCCGGAATCGCGGCTATCCTGCAGCACGGAGTGAAGACCACGCAACCGTGCCGTCCCGCGCGTGCTATTGTGGCGGATCTCGATGTGCTGGCCGAAGCACCGATGCGCATGATCCAGAGCGGGCTCGGGGACCTGATGTCCAAGCCGGTCTCCAATTCAGACTGGATTGTCTCGGCCCGTCTCACCGGGTCACATCACTCGGAGGAGGCGATGGAGATCATCGAGCACGGCGCGCAGCTGCTCGAGGGAGTGGCGCAAGAACTGCCGCGGCGCGACCGCGACGCGGTCGACCGTCTTTCGGCGTCGCTGATGCTCTCCGGCTTTGCCATGACGGTTGCCGGCAACTCGTCTCCGGCCTCCGGCGGCGAGCATCTGGTGAGTCACTACCTCGATATGACCGCCCACGCTCACAACCTGCCGCACGACTTTCACGGCTGCCAGGTGGGGGTGGGAACCATCGCCGCGGCCTTCCTCTACCAGCGCCTGACGGAGCTTGACCCGCGCGAAATAGACATTGAGCGACGGGTGGCGGACCTGCTGCCGTGGGATGACTACCGCCAGGTGCTGCGCGACCGCTTCGGCACGCTGTATGAGGCGGTGTTGCCGCACTCTGAAGCTGCCTATCCGACACCGGAGCAGTTGCGCGCCCGTCTGCGGCTGCTGCGCGAACGATGGGAACCGCTGTTGACCGAGGTGCACCGGACGCTGCGGACCAACGAGTCGATAGAGGAGGAGTTGCGGCGAGCCGACTGCCCGGTACGGTTCTCTGACGTGGGCGTGGCCGACCGGGACCGCGCCTACGCCTCCATCGCCTGGTCCAAGGACATTCGCAGCCGCTACACTATTCTGCATCTGGCGTGGGATCTTGGGTTGGTCGATCAATGGGCCGCGGACGCCGTGTCCGCGCTGGCCTGACCGGCGGGCGAGGTGCCGCTGCACACTCGTTGCGCTCGGTTATGAGTCACAATTTGTAAACTATTGTTTTGACATTTCGTAACCCGCGATGTAGAATCAGGTATGAAGACGATCTCAGTCAGAGACTTGAAGGCTCACTGGTCCGAGGTGGAGCAACAGGTCCGCAACGGAGAAACCTTTGAAGTCCTGAACCGCGGTAGACCCGCCGCCATGATCGTGCCTCCCCGGCCGCGGCCCGTGGTTGCGTGGGACGACCATCTGGCCACCGCCGTCACCGCCGCCGGACGGTCCGCCGAGCAGACGGTGGACTTCGATCGTGAGGGACGGTGGTGATCTATCTCGATACCAGTGCGTTCCTCAAACTCTATTTTCGTGAGGCCGGATCGGAACTCGTACAGCAGTTCGTTCTGTCCCAGGATGATCCGCTGCCGTTGTGGGATCTGCTGCAGGCCGAGATTACCAACGCCTTTCATTTGAAAGTGTTCTGGCGCGACATTACCCGGTCCCAGGCGGCCGAGCTGCTCGATCGATTTGACGATCGTGTGCGGCGCGGGCAGTATTTTGTAGCCGATATCGATCGCGGAGAGCTGCTGCGGACGTTCAGGAAACTGAGCGTCCAGACTGCCGAGTTGGGCTGTCGCACCATGGACATACTGCACGTCGCGTGCGCCCAGCAGCTGGCGCCGAAGTGCTTCATCAGTTTTGACGATCGACAGCGCACCCTGGCCGCCGCCGTCGGCCTCAACGTGCTGCCGCAACGCGGTTGAGATCGCCACGGCTGCGCCTGTTAGCGCCGGCCCGACCGGCGGGCCAGGCGCTGCTGCACACTTTTCGCACCACGCTACCGCGCTTTTATCATTGCGGAGCGGCTTCAGGCACCGTATAATCTGTCACCAGAACATCCGGTAACGATTGGCGTCGCCGATCCTCACGATTCTTGTATTGGCACGAGCGTCCCGGAGGCGCGAGTGTGTCCAGGAGGTTGGTCCATGAGTTCGGTACAACCGCGCAAGGTTGAGGTGCGGGAAGATTTCCCGTTGAGCGAGGTTCCGCAGCAGAACCGCAAGAGCCTCTGGTCGACGTCCGTGATTCTGCTCGGCTTCACCTTTTTTACCGCTACGATGTGGGGTGGCGGGAGTCTCGGCGTCGCGTTTCCCTTTTCGCAGCTGATGTGGGTGATCCTGATCGGCAATCTTCTGCTGGGGGCGTACGTCGCCGTACTGGGCTACGTTGCCTACAAGACCGGGTTGAACTCGGTGCTGCTGGCGCGCTTCGGGTTTGGCGATGTGGGCAGTAAGTGGCCCGACTTCGCGCTGGGGTTTACCCAGATCGGTTGGTACGCGTGGGGAACGGCAACGGTCGCGATCATCTTCGTGCAGCTGCTCCAGCTGGCGCCGGGACTCACCATCCCGCTGATGGTGTTCTTTGGGTTTGCTTTCTGCTGGACGGCGTACGTTGGCTATCGCGGACTCGAGAAGCTGTCGATTGTCTCGGTTCCGGCAATGGTTGTGCTGATCCTCTGGAGCTTTGCCATTTCGACACGTGAGATCGGCGGATTTGGCGGTCTGGCGGATATCGTGCCGACGGAGACCATGACGTGGGGCGCGGCAATCACCATTGTCTTCGGGACGTTCGTCAGCGGGGGCACGCAGGCAACCAACTGGACCCGCTTCGCCAGAACGGCGCGGATTGCGATTCTGGCCAGCATGTTCGCCTTCTTCATCGGCAACGGGCTGATGGTCTTTGCCGGCGCTTACGGCGCGATTGTCTACCAGGAAGCCGATATCGTGCAGGTGCTGACCATGCAGGGGCTGCTGCTGGCCGGCATTCTGATGCTGTTTCTGAACATCTGGACCACGCAGGACAACACGGTCTACAACTTCTCGGTTGCCGGCTGCAACATGTTGCGAACCGAGAACCGCAAGCGGCTGACCATCATCGGCGCCGCGATCGGCACCATTCTGGCCATTGCGGGGATGTACCACTGGCTGGTCCCGTGGCTGGTGCTGCTGGGTACCTTTATCCCGCCCATCGGCGGCGTGATCATGGCGGACTTCTTCTACAAGCACAAGGGGCGCTATCCGCCGCTGGAGCGCATGATGATGAAGCGGTTCAACTGGGCCGGGATCGGAGCCTACGTTATCGCATCGATCATTGCCTACACTTCGCCGGGTGTGCGGCCGATCAACGGGATCGTGGCCGCGGTGGTGGTCTACATCGCTCTCGACAGGATCCTCAGCGCGGTGGGCAAGAGTCAGAATCACATCGAGATCGAGGAGCGGCCGGCACCCGAGGCCGAATCCTGAGTTCGCGGCGCGCCGGGTGCGGCGGGAGTTGCCATGCTTGACCTGTTGATCGCCAACGTTCACACGCCGCAACACAAGGGGCCGGTGGACGTGGCAGTAGCCGACGGAAAGATCGCCGAGGTTGCGCCGCGTATCGAAGCGGCGTCGCACCGGACGATAGATGGAGCGGGACGGTTGCTGATTCCGCCGTTTGTGGATGCGCACTTTCACCTGGATTCGGTGCTGACCCGCGTTCCCAACAGCAGCGGAACCCTGCGCGAGGGAATAGACAACTGGGCACTGTACAAGCAGCAGAAGCTCACTGTTGAGGATGTCTACCGGCGCGCGTCGCAGTACTGCGAACACGCGTTCTCCATGGGTATCCAGGCGATCCGCTCGCACGTCGATGTCTGCGATCCGCAACTGCGCGGTGCACGAGCGCTCACGCAGCTGAAGCGCGATCTGGCAGATAGAATCGATATCCAGCTGGTTGCGTTTCCACAGGACGGCTACTACTCCGCGCCACAGGTCCGCGAGCAGCTGCTCTCAGCCCTGGATATGGGGGTCGACGTTGTGGGCGCTATTCCGCACAACGAGCCGATGTACCGTCAGGGTTCCGAAAGCCTGCACGAGTTGCTGCTGATTGCGCAGGAGCGCGATCTGTTGGTTGACGTGCACTGTGACGAGAGCGACGATCCCAACTCGCGCCACGTGGAGACGCTGGCTGCGCTGACCGCGCAGCTTGGTCTGCAGGGGCGGGTGACCGCGTCGCATATCACCGCTACCGCGGTGATGGATCCCTACTACGTCAGCCGCAAGCTGATACCAATGCTGGCGGCAGCCGGGCTGCACGTGATATGCAACCCGCTGATCAATGTTCATCTGGGCGGCCACTTCACGCATCCAAAGCATCGAGCCATGGCGCCGCTAAAGGATCTGCTGGCCGCCGGAGTCAACGTTGCCTGCGCGCAGGACTGCAATGAGGATCCGTGGTATCCGCTGGGAAACGCCGATATGTTCGAGGTGGCGCGCATGGGTGCGCACGTTGGGCACATGATGGGGCTCGAGGCGCTGCACACAATGTTCGACACGGTAACCGTCAACCCGGCGCGCATCATGCGCCTCTCAGGCTACGGGCTGACGGCCGGCTGTCGTGCCAACATGGTGCTGCTGCGCGCCACGAGCGTGGTGGAGGCGCTGCGCACCTCTGCAACGCGGGAGCTGATCATTCGTGACGGGGCGGTGCGCGGCGGGGCCGCCGTCCCGCCGTCCGGTAACCGACTATGAGCCGGAAAGGCGCGATTCGTAAAGGTAACGCTTTATCTTCATGGTGGGCGTCTTCTCAAACGGTTCCAGCTGGGGAATGAAACGCGAGATACGTGCAAAGGCACTGAGCTGCGCGTTCACTCGCTGCTGCAATTCACCGAGAAACGCCTCGGCCTCGATGCGCAGGCGGTCTATCTCATCGCTGACGTTGTTCTTGACGTCTCCCAGGTACTCTTTGAACGCGTCGATGTTGAGGTTGACCAATGCTACCAGCTGTCCGCCTTTCTGCAGCACCAGCGAGTCCTGTACCAGGGGCTCGGCATTGATGATCGCTTCCAGTTCTTCCGGATAGATGTTCTCACCGCTCGGCCCGAGAATCATGTTCTTCAGCCGCCCGCGAATATAGACGTTGTCGCGTGCGTCAATAGCTCCCAGGTCACCGGTGCGGAACCAGCCGTCGGCCGTAAACGCCTCCGCGGTGCGGTCCGGGTCGCGGTAGTATCCGCGCATCACGTTTGGGCCACGCGCCTGGATCTCTCCCTCTCCGGTGGAGGGGTCCGGGTCGGCCACTCGCAGCTCAACGCCTTCAAGAGCCGGGCCGGTTGAGCGGAAGAGGGTGTATTTCGGTCCGCAACCGGCGAGCAGCGGTGCGGTCTCGGTCAAGCCGTAGCCAATCGCGTATGGGAACCGGCAGTCGCGCATGAAGCGCTCAACGTCCGGCGCCACCGCCGCGCCGCCGATGCCAAAGAAATGCAGCCGTCCGCCGAAGATCGCCTTCACCTTCTTGCCGGCGGCGCGATGCAGCAAGCGACGCAGAGGAGCAACCCGCATGGCGGCGCGCAGAATAGCCTTTTTCTGCAGGGTAGCCAGCACCCGGTTGCGGTAGATCTTCTCGATGAACAGCGGCACCGTGAGCATCAGATGCGGCCGGATCTTCTCCAGCGCCGGCATCAAGACCGTGGGCGAGGGCGGTTTGTCCAGGTACCAGACACAGGAGCCGCCCGACAGCGGCACCAGCAGGCCGATGGTGCATTCGTAGGTGTGCGAAAGCGGCAGCAGCGAGACCATGTACTCCCCGGGCGACATCTCGGCAATCGGCCGTGCCGCTTCAACGTTGGAGACGATGTTCTTGTGCGTCAGCATGACGCCCTTCGAACTGCCGGTTGTTCCGCTGGTGTAGATGATCGCGGCCAGGTCATCCTCGCCCGGCGCGTGTGAAGCGTCCGCTTGCGCAGCGGCAGCGGCGTCCGCGGCAAGTTGCACCTGCGGCAGGCCGGAGAAATCGTCCAGCGTGATGACCGTGCGCGCGGGTTGGGAAGCCGGATCCGTGCCATT
>PWMO01000492.1 GCA_003558175.1 Spirochaetaceae bacterium | reverse complement strand
GAGCTGCGCAATACGTTTGCCGGCGAGCCGCGCCTGCGCTACGGCGAGGTGCTGGCCGCCAAGCAGCGCATTCTGGACGCCGCATTTCGCCACTGCCGTGCCCAAATCGCTGTTGACGCTGAGCTCGACCGCTGGATCGAGCAGAACCCGTGGATCAGGCCGTACGGGCTGTTCTGCGCCCTGAAGCAGAAGCACAACGGCCGCTCCTGGAAAGACTGGGACGAGATGCAGCAGCCCGGCCTGGAAGAGATCGACGCCCGCTGGGAGGCCGACGGTCGCGACGGGAGCTGCCGCTACCATTCCTGGGTCCAGTTCCGGCTCGAGCAGCAGCTCCGCAGCGCCGCCGCCGAGCTCGACCAACGCGGCATCCTGCTCAAGGGCGATCTGCCGATTCTGATGAACGAAGACAGCGCCGACGCCTGGGCCCACCGTGACATCTTCAACCCCGCGCTCCGTGCCGGAGCACCGCCGGACATGTTCAGCGCGCTGGGTCAGAACTGGGACTTCCCCATTTACAACTGGGACAACCTGGCGCACAACGATTACGACTGGTGGAAGCGCCGCCTGCTGCAGGCCGACAAGTTCTACCACGCCTTCCGCATCGACCACGTGCTCGGCTTCTTTCGCATCTGGGCCATTCCGCAGGAGCACTTCTCCGGCACGCTGGGCCACTTCTTCCCGTCGCGCACGCTCTCGCGCGAGTCGCTGCGCCTGGCCGGCTTTGACGAAGGCCGCATCCGCTGGCTCGCCGAGCCGCACATTGGCGGGGATGAGCTGCGCCAATACCTCGGCGACCACACCGGCCCCGTGATCGAACGGTTTCTGCAACAGGTCGAAGATCAGGACCTGTTCCGCTTTGCGCCACACGTAGCGGGCGAGCGCCACATCGCGTCGGCTGATCTGCCCGACGAGGCGCGACAGCGGCTGCTGGACTGGTACCGAGACCGCGCCCTGCTGCACGGAGAAGACGATCGCTTCGCTCCTACCTGGCTGTTCCGCGACTGCTCGCGCTACGCGGAACTGAGCCCTGAAGAGAAGGCGCGCTTCGAGCAGCTGGTCAAGCAGGCAAACGCTGCCTCAGAAGAGATCTGGGAAGAGCAGGGGCGGCAGCTGCTCTCCTTCATGAATCACACTACCGAGATGCTCGCCTGCGCCGAGGATCTCGGCGTCATCCCCGACTGCGTGCCAACCACGCTGGAAGACCTCGGCATCCTGGGGCTGCGGTTGCCGCGCTGGGAGCGGCCCGATGGGGTTGCCTTCCGGCCTATCAATCGCTTCCCCGAGCCGACCGTCTGCGCCCCCTCGGTGCACGACACCACCACCCTGCGCCAGTGGTGGGAGGACGAAGTCCCCGATAACGAACGACCGGCAGTGCTCAAGGCGCTCGGCATACGTCGTGCACTGCCCCGCGTCTACGACAGCGCCACCGCCTGGCGCTTCATCGAGGCGATGCTCAAGACCAGTTCGCGCATCTGCATGTTCCAGATCCAGGACCTGTTCGCCGTGGACGAGATGTTTCGCCTGCCCGCTGCGGCCGACGAGCGGGTCAACGTCCCGGGCACCTTCAACGATTTCAACTGGACCTACCGCATCCCCGAAACGCTGGAGCTGCTGGCCGGCCGCAGCGCCACTTCCGACAGATTGCGCGAGCTGATCGCCGGCCGAACCAAAAGGAGTTCCCCGTGAAGACCATTCAATCACGCATCCCCCGAACCGCCGCCCCGACCACTTCCGGACGCCCGGCCCTCACGCTGCACGCCGCGCATCCCGTCCCGGGCCGTGCCGGCGAGCGCGAGTTCCACGTGGCGCGCGCCGCGCGCGAGAAGTACCGGTTTGCGCATTCGCTTTTCACCCTGCGCGGGTATGCAGTCTTTGCCGACTTTCACGCCGCGCGCCTCTTCGCACAGGCCATCAATGACACGCGCGACCTCGCCCATCATCCCGATCGTGCCGCCCGCGCAAGCGACATCACCGCCATGGGCCTGATCGACGAGATCATGCACTTTGTGGTCGGCAGTTACGTTGACCAGTTTGGTGACGACCTGCTTGCCGAAGCGCGCGCCGCGGTCATCGAGCAGATCGGAGAGCAGGAGCTCGACCGCACGCTCGAGCAGTTCTGCGACTCCTTCCCGCCGCGCGAGGTCTACCAGCAGAAGATCAGCGTGCGTGACTACCTCGACGCCGAGCACGACGGCGTCCCGGGACGTGAACTGGCGCTCGAAGAGCTTATCATGCTCTGGATCGAGAACCAGAACCCGGCCTTCGGCCCGTACCGCGAGCTGTTTGACGACAGCGAGCTGACCGACAGCACCGCCTACGGAACGGTGACCCGGGTATTGCAGGACTTCTTCGCCGAGAAGCCGGCGTTCGGGCCTGAGAACGACACCCTCATCAACACGCTGCTCGCGCCGGTGCGCGCGCATCCTGATTCGCTCGAAGAGCAGCTCAACTACATCCGCGCTCGCTGGGGTGCGCTGGTCGGCAAGTACCTCTTCCGGCTGCTGCGCAGTCTGGATCTCATCAAAGAAGAACACAAGGCCCGTTTCCTGGGCCCCGGCCCGGCCCAGGTGATGGAGTACGGCGGCTACCGCGGCATCGACCTCGAGTACGAGCGGTTCAGTCCCGACCGCGACTGGATGCCCAACGTCGTTATGCTGGCCAAGAGCACCCTGGTGTGGCTCGACCAGCTGAGCCAGGAGTACGGCTACGAAATCCGCACCCTTGACCGGATCCCCGATCCGGAACTCGACGCTCTCGCGGCCTCCGGCTTCAACTCGCTCTGGCTGATCGGCATATGGCGCCGCAGCCGTGCCTCCAAGCGCATCAAGCAGATGTGCGGCAATCCCGACGCCGAGGCCTCCGCCTACTCACTGCTCGAGTACGAGATCTCCGAACATATCGGCGGCTGGCCCGCGCTCGAGGAGCTGCGCCGCCGCTGTAACGCCCGCGGCATCCGGCTGGCCAGCGACATGGTACCCAACCATACCGGCATCGACTCACCCTGGGTGATCAATCATCCCGACTGGTTCATGCAGCTGCCGCACTCGCCGTTTCCGTCATATTCCTTCAACGGCGAGAACCATTCCGGCGTCGAGAACATCGGCGTCTACCTCGAAGATCACTATTACGATCGCAGCGATGCCGCGGTAGTCTTCAAACGGGTGGACTTCAGTAACGGCGATACCCGCTACATCTATCACGGCAACGACGGCACCAGCATGCCGTGGAACGATACCGCACAGCTCGACTTCCTCAAGGCCGAAACCCGTGAGGCGGTTATCCAGACCATCCTGCACGTGGCGCGCAACTTCCCCATCATTCGCTTCGACGCCGCCATGACGCTGGCTAAGAAGCACGTGCAGCGGCTCTGGTACCCCGAGCCCGGGTCGGGCGGCGATATCGCGTCACGCTCCGAGCACGGGCTGACTGCCGACGCGTTCGACAAGGCGATGCCCAACGAGTTCTGGCGCGAAGTGGTCGACCGCGTGGCCGAAGAGGTTCCCGACACGCTGCTGCTGGCCGAAGCGTTCTGGATGATGGAGAGTTACTTCGTTCGCACCCTCGGCATGCACCGCGTCTACAACAGCGCCTTCATGCACATGCTGAAGGACCAGGACAACGGCAAGTACCGCCAGACCATCAAGAACACGCTCGAGTTCGATCCAAACATCCTCAAGCGCTTCGTCAATTTCATGAACAACCCGGACGAAGAAACCGCCGTGGTTCAGTTCGGCAAGGGCGACAAGTACTTCGGCGTTGCCACGGTGATGGTCACCATGCCCGGGCTGCCGATGTTCGGGCACGGGCAGGTACAGGGCTTTGCCGAGAAGTACGGCATGGAGTTCAGCCGCGCCTACTGGGACGAGAAGCCCGACATCGAGCTGATCGAGCGCCACAAGCGGCAGATATTCCCCCTGATGCGCCGGCGCCACCAGTTCTCGGGCGTTGACCATTTTCGGCTCTACGACCTGTGGGACGCCGACGGTCGGGTGAGCGAGAACGTCTACGCCTACTCCAACGAGTACCGCGGCGCCAGGAGCCTGGTGCTGTACAACAACGCTTACGAGACCGTCTGGGGCTGGATATCGATGTCCGCCGGCTTCGTCGAGAAGGACGAACACGGCAACCGCCGCCATCGCCAGACGCACCTTGCCGAGGCGTTCGGCCTGCACAACGACTACCGCTATTTCTGCATCTTCTACGAGCACCGCAGCGGGCTCTGGTACATTCGCAACTCCGCCGAGCTGTGGCGTGACGGCATGTACGTCAGTCTGCGCGGCTATGAGACGCAGGTATTCCTCGACGTTCACGAAGTCGTGGACAACGAATATGCGCACTACGCACGGCTCGCCGATGCGCTGCGCGGCGGTGGTGTCCCCGATATCGACACCGCCCTCAAAGAGATCTATCTCAAGCCGCTGCACGAGAGTTTCGCGCTGGTGGCCAACTCCGGCGTCTGCCAGGAGCTCACCGCCGAGATCGTCGGCACCCGTCCCAAGCAGGCCACCATCTGGACCGAGCTGCTCGACAACTATCACCGCTTTCTGCGCGTGGCCGCCGAGTACGCCTGCTGCGAGTCCAATATAGAAGGCGCCGCGGAGGACTTTGGTGATCGGCTGCGCGCCCTGCTCGCCACGCGCCACCTCGAGCTCGTCCGCCCGGCGGAGCACGTCCCCAGCTACAAGCAGGCGCTGCACGAGTTCACGCTCGGGCTGCGCGAGCGGCCGGCACGCGTTTCGAGCCTGATCGTGCTGCTCTTCATGAAGCCGCTCTCGGTGCTGGTCCACGAGAACGACGCCGACTTCGTCTGCGAATGCACCGACGGCCGCCCCAACTCCGCGGCCGGACTCGCCGAAGACCTGATGCTGCTGTCGCGCCTGGCTCCCGTGCTGCCCACAAGCCCCTTCGAGAACGAAGGCGAAGCCGACTGGCGCCTGCGCATGCGCATCCTGCTGGCCCAGGACCCGTGGTGCCTCGAAGCCTCACCGGTCACCACCCCCGGCGCCGCTGCCGCAACCCCCGCGCCCGCCGCCACCCAACCCGGCAGCGCCCTCAGGCGCCGAGTCGAAGAGCTCCTCAACGACAACGACATCGCGCAGTACCTCGGTGTCAACACCCATGAAGGGGTCGTGTGGTATAACAAGGAGCGAATGGATACGCTGCTCTGGTGGCTGCTGGCAATGGGGATTATCGACGTTGCCCACGAAGACTGCCTCAGCCGGGATGACCGCACCAGTGACGAGAGCCAGGAGGCGGTAATGACGCGGGTACTGCGGCTCTACGACAGCTACGATCGCCTGCGCAGAGCCCATGAGACCTCGGGCTACCGTGTCGACCACATGCTCGAAACCCTCGATCAACCCCTCAGCCGCGCCTCAGCTAACCCCGCACGCCCCGGCACCGACACCGCGCCCCCCGGCACTGCACGCCCGGGTTCTTCCCCCGGTTCCGGCTCAGGGGGCGGCGCGTGAGCAGCGTCACCTCTTCCGCCTCGCGGCTCGCCGAGAGCTTTCCGGTACTGTCCTTCATGGTCGATACTGAAGACCAGCTCTCGCTTCCCGGGCTCTGCCGCATTCTGCAGGATGCGGCGTGGAAACACGCCGCCATGCTGGGGTTCGGCCCGACCGATCTCGACCGGCACGGTCTGATGTGGATTCTCTCGCGCCTGCTGGTGCGCGTCGAGCACTACCCGCTCTGGAGCGAAGACATCACCGTCGAGACCTGGCCCTCCGGCGTCGACCGGCTGTTCGCCATGCGCGACTTCCGGCTCAGCTGCGGCAATCGCCGGGTGGCGCTGGTGCGCAGCGCCTGGCTCGCAGTAGACGCCCGCAGCCGCCGTCCCGCCCGTCCACAGCAGCTGATGGACGTGGCCGCTTTCCGTGACGCTGAGCGCGTGTTTGACGAGCTGCCGCCGCGCCTCGAGTTCGCCCCTGATCCATCCGACACCCTGGCTGGCCACACCGTGGTCTATAGCGATTTCGACCGACAGCGACACGTCAACAATGTTCAGTACCTGCAATGGATGCTCGACGCCTTTCCCATGGCGCATCTCCAGGCCAACTCGGCCGGCGAACTGGCCATCTGTTTCCTCGCCGAAGCGTCCTACGGCGAAACCGTCTCAATCCGCCGCCGTCCCGCAGCCGACGAGGTTGCCGTATTTGGCCCTGACGGCAACGCGGTCTGCGTTGCCCGCATACGGTGGCGTCCGCGCCAGGCAGCCGAGGACAGCAAATGAGCCGCTCTATTCTGATTGCCGCCAATACCGATGAGCTGACCGACCTCCTTGCCCGCGAGGCGCTCGCGGCCGGCTTCACCACCCTGGTGGCAGGCGCCGCAGCCGCACCCGAATCCGGCAGCGGCGCCGCGGCCGGATTGGAGGACCCCGCCAGGCAGCAGCCGATCCTGGTTCCCTGGAACCGCCGCTCGCCACTCTCGGCGCGCGCGCTGCTGGTTCAGGCCACCAACGCCGTCTCACCAATTACCGACGTCATCTACCTGCACAACGTGCAGACTACGCGCACTCCGTTTCACGAGACTGGTGCCGCCGTAATCGAGCGAACGATCGACAATGATGCCAAGGGACGGCTTTTCTTTCTGCGGGAGACTCTGGGCTACTTGCAGCGTAACGGGGCCGGCAGTCTCACGCTGCTTCTGAACGGCACCGCCGATGAAGATGCGTTACCGCTCGACGCAGAGTCGGCCGGAGCATTTCTTGCCTTCGGCCGCGCGTTGTTCCGGCTCTATCAGAACGAACCGATCGACCTGCGCGGGTATCAGACCAGTGGCGCCGCCGAGCAGGATTTTGCGGCGTATGTGATCCAGCAACTCATCAATGACGGCGCCGGCCGCCGCGGTCGCTGGCAGAAGTATTC
>PWMO01000489.1 GCA_003558175.1 Spirochaetaceae bacterium | reverse complement strand
GTTCAGCACAAACGAGACCCTCATGTCTCGTCCTCCCGGGTACTTTGCGGTGCGGCAGCGGCGTCGGCGACGGGGGCAGCATGCGTATCGGTTTCCGCTGCGCTGGTGTCGGCGGTGCCGTGTTGAATTGTGCCGTAGCTGGATTCTGCCTCGACATTGTCTTCGTCTTCGACAGTGGCTTCGACTTCGTCTTCGTCCATATCGCCTTCAGTGTAGAGGCGCAGCGTGTCGGCAGTGCAGGGGATGCGGTCGATGTAGCGGCCGGTTGCCTGCGTCACCGCGGCGGCAAACGCCGAGGGGATGACCACCCACGGCAGATCGCCCAGCCCTCGCGGCTGCGTCTTCTCGCCGTCACCAAAGAAATCGATCGTGATGGGGACCAGCGGCGTAATCCGCTGATGCTGGTAGCGGTGATAGTCGTCACGGTGCAATCCGCCGCCGGTAAACTGCAGTTCCTCAACGCCGGCCCACGCCAGCGCATTGTGCACGCCACACTCCAGCACCCGCTTGGCCTGATCGCGCACCAGGATGCGTCCGGCATTGATCGCCATCCAGACTCCGCGCACCACCGGCTGAAACGTCACCGGACTGACCTCTACCTCGACAACCGCGACCGCTATCGACAGCGGACCGTACGGTGAACCGGTGAGCGACCCGGGGTCCCAGCTCAGGGCGCGCGACGGCCGGTGATTGCGTCGGATCTCAATCGGCAGCGGAGCGCGAAAGCGGCGCTTCTTGACGGCGTTGCACGCTGTTTCGATGGTGCGCCCGATAATCGTAACATTTCGCGACAGGGTGGACGGGCCGCTGTCGGGAGTGTGTGCAGTGTCCGGTTCGCGAAAGCGAATAGCCGAGTCGTCGATATTCAGGATGGAGGCCAGATCATGGCGCCAAACGGAGCGGATGCTGTCGCCTTCCGTGACCGCGCCGCACGAGAGCTCAGCACCGCCGTCTTTCTCGAGTCGCACCCACACGGTGGACTCGAGGAGCTCCTCGCCCCGGCCGCAGAATCCGGACGCCTGGTGCCCGATGGCGATCCCAATACCACGCGGCGGATCAAACAGCGCGTTGAAGCTCGCGCGCCGCTTCTTCTGCAGTTCGTACGCGGCGAACTTGCGTTCGAAATCGGCAGCTTTCGCCGCACGCGAAAGCAGGTCATGCTGGTCGAAATCGGCTGTCAGCGTGCCGCCGACGGCCGGTGTCATGCCTCGCCGAAGGATATTGCGGCGCTTCCATTCCAGCGGCGGCGACTGGGCGATTTCTGCAACGCGCGCGGAGTGGGTCTCTGCGGCGAAGACTGCGTGTGCCGTGCCCAACCCGGCACATGCGTTCAACGGCGGTACGTTGGTGGTCACCAGGCGTATCCGTACCCGGGCGACCTCGCAATGGTAGTGCGCAACCAGTGACGCGGCGATGCGGCTGCAGATCTCGTCACTGAAGAGGGGATAGGCGCCAACGTTGACGGTCGCGGTCAGATCGGCTGCCACCAGTGCCCCGTCGCGATCGATTCCGGTTACGCAGTGCACAATGACGCCGCTGCCTTTGGGCGAATAGCGAAAGTCCTCTTCGCGCGTGTACACCAGCTTCACCGGCTTACCGGTGAAGCGGCTGCCGAGTGCGGCATGGGCCGCCACTACCGAAGGGAACCAGAGCTTGCCGTCGAGGTGTACTCCGGTCTCTGTCGAACGCATGCGGCACATCTCGGCGGGAATATCCAGCACTGCCGCGACGGTCCGCCGCACGTGATACGGCCACTGGCTGGCCGAGAAGACGGTCACATTGCCGGAGGCGTCTGCCGCTGCGTAGGCTCCGGCCGGTTCACTGTAGAGGTGGTCTTGAACGCCGGTCTGATAGGTGCCTTCTACGAGCTGGTTGGCTTCGCGCAACGCCTGTTCAACGTCACCGCGCTGCGTGACCCGCTCGTCCACTACGCGATGCTTTACCGCACGCGCAACCGGCTCATTGCCGCTGCCGTTCAGTTCCAGCAGCGCGCCGAGCTCTTCGTACTCGAC
Source organism: Spirochaetaceae bacterium (assembly GCA_003558175.1). Classification (GTDB taxonomy): domain Bacteria; phylum Spirochaetota; class Spirochaetia; order DSM-27196; family PWMO01; genus PWMO01. The sequence continues at coordinate 4,884 of PWMO01000489.1, read as the reverse complement.
CTCAATACGCGCCGCGAACTCCAGTAGCCGGCCCGGCGTGGGGCCGATCAGAATCGCGATCGGCTCGCCGTAGTAATGAACCTCGCGTTCGGCAAGGATCGGCGCTCCCTCGCCCAGCACCTCCACCCGGTTGATTCCGGGAATGTCGCGCGCACGTATCAGCGTGATGTCCCGCGGCAGTTCCGGCGTGTTGATTGCGATGAGCCGGGCGGGGGCGTGCTCAGAGCGAATCGTGAGTCCGTACAGCATGTTGGGCGCAAACATGTCGGTGAGAAACCGCCGTTTGCTCTGCAGAGTGTTTCGCAGTGAAAGTGCCGACGCCATCGTTCAATCCTGACCGGCAGCGGCGTGCCGGTGGTACAGGGTGGTGACCGCCTCCGTTACCCGCTCCGTCTGTGCGGAGGTCATCGCGTCATAGATCGGCAGGCTGACCGCCCCCTGGTACGCTTGCCATGATACCGGAAAATCGTCGGGCTGCAAGCCGTAACGGTCTCGGTAGTAGCTCATCAGGTGCAGCGGGCGGTAGTGAACCGAGGTCCCGATGCCGAACTCGGTCAGCCGATCAATGAATTCATCGCGGCTGATTTTCAGCGCCCCTTCCCGCAACCGAATGATGTACAGGTGATGGCCGTGGTCGCTGCAGCCGTTCTCTCCCGCCGGTTCTTCCGTCGGTTCTCCCGCCGCTGGCAGGAGCAGCCCCGGAAGCGCTGCAAACGCCGTACGGTACGTCTGCGCGATCTCGGCGCGGCGCCGGCGCATCCGTTCGGCTTTGTGCAACTGCACCCGCGCGATCGCAGCCTGCAGATCCGCCAGGTTGTACTTGTACCCCGGAGCTACCACGTCATACTCCCAGGTTGCCCCCTCGGCGCGGTAACGGTTCCAGACGTCACGGTCGATTCCGTGCAGCCGCATCACGCGCATGCGGCGCGCGAGATCGGTGCGGTCGGTCACCACCATGCCCCCTTCACCTGAGGTGACCGGCTTGGTGGCGTAAAAGGAAAACACGCTGACACAGCCGCGGTCCGCCCCGGCTGTCTCGGAGTGCGCCGGCGCCACTTCCGCCCCGTCCGTCCCGGGGCGTGGGTGCGTCCCGGAGTACGACCGCGGCACGCAATGGGCGGAGTCTTCGACCACCGCCGCACCGTACTCCTGCGCGGCAGAGGTGACTGCGCGCATGTTGCAGCGCAACCCGGCGATATGCACCGCAATCACCGCCCGTACCCGGGAGCCGGAGGCGGAGGCGCGCTGCAGTGTGCTGCGCAGCGCGGTGGGGGAGATGTTGAGCGTTTCGGGGTCTATGTCGACAAACAGCGGCTCGCCGCCGAGATAGCGGACCACTTCGGCGGTGGCGGTGAAGGTGTAGGGGCTCATGGCGACTCGGTCTCCCGGACCGATTCCAAGCGCCTCGAGCGCCAGGTGCAGCCCGGCGGTCGCCGAGTTGACCGCTACCGCGTGCGCCGCCCCGGCGGCGGCGGCAAACTCGCGCTCGAGTTCGGCCGCCTCGGTAGCGGTGGTGAGCCACCCGCTGCGCAGAACCCGCAGCACCGCCGCCTCCTCGTCGGTGCCGATGCTGGGACGCGCAAAAGGGATGAAATCAGTACTCGGGTTCGTCATCGGGGACGCTCATTCCGGGAATGTGTTCGGTCAGGATCTTGCGCAACCGGAGGCGATTGCGGTACCAGTCGGGGTAGGCGGGATCGAAGAAGCAGACCCGCTCCAGCTCGGTGAGCGTAGAGTGCAGCGGCGCTGGGTCCGGTTCGGGACCAAGGATGCGATCGATACGGGGAAACGACGTAGGTTCGGTCAACTCGCCGTTGGAAGTCAACGACTCGGACTCTTTCTCGCCCGGTCGCAGGCCGATGTACTGCAGCTGAATCTCGCGTCCCGGCTCGAAGCCGTAGAAGCGGATCATCTGTTCGGCAAGATCACGGATTGGAACCGGATCTCCCATGTCGAGCGCGTAGAGATGCCCGCCGTTGCCGACGCCGCCGGCTTTGAGCACCAAAGATGCCGCTTCGGGAATGGTCATGAAATAGCGGCTGGCGCTGGGACTGGTGATGGTGACCGGGCCGCCCTTGGCGATCTGTTTCTGAAAGATTGGAATGATGCTGCCGCGCGATCCTAGAACGTTGCCGAAACGCACCGCAATGCAGTCGAGACGCCCTCCGTGCCCCAGGCGGACGATGTGTTCCGCCAGCATCTTGCTCGCGGCATAGACACCCACCGGGTCGACCACCTTGTCGGTGGAGATGAACACCAGCCTCTCGGCGCCCGCCTCGCGCGCCGCCTCCACCAGGTTGCGCGTGCCGAAGACGTTGTTGGTCACCGCTCCCACCGGGTTGGCTTCCATCAGCGGCACATGCTTGTAGGCTGCGGCGTGAAATACCACGTCGGCGCGCAGCCGTGACAGGATGAAACGCATGTACTCGCGGTCCTGCAGCTCCCCGATGACCGGCACGATTGTAGCTCGCTCGCCGACGCCCTCCTCCTGCAGAATGCGCAGTTCTCGCTCGATCTCGAAGATCGAGTTCTCGCCGTGACCGAATAGATACAACCGCTGAGCGCCGCCGGAAAGCAGCTGACGGCAGAGCTCGCTGCCGATGCTTCCCCCGGCGCCGGTAACCAGCACGCGCCGTCCACGCAGGTAAGAGAGGCTTTCCTTGAGGCCGATCTGGATTGGGTTGCGCCCAAGCAGATCCTGCGGGTCCATTTCGCGCGTCTGAATCAGGTGCGCGTGACCGTCGATGATCTGCGATATCGCAGGGAGGATTCGGATCCGGGCAAACTCGGCCTGCTCGAGCAACTGATGCAGCCGGCGCAGGTTGTCGCGCGAAGCTTCCGGTATGGCGATCAGCGCCTCGTCGGTGGGACGCTTCTTGATCAGACCCACCACGTCGGCCACCGGACCCAGCACTGGAACTCCGTCGATCCGTTTGCCGATCTTGGCCGGGTCGTCATCCAGGAAAGCGGCGACCTCGCCAAAGATCCCCTTGGCGCGGATCTCCTGTGCGATAGAGACGCCGGTGAGGCCGGCACCAATGATGTAGATACGTTTGCCGCGCTGTGTGCTCATGGGGCGGCCTTGCGGTGTTGGTTTGGGCCGTCCGGGTCTGCGACCGGCTGCATGGACTGAAAGCCAAAATCCACCAGGAACGACTCGTTGTACAGGTCGAGTTTCACCTTGGCGCGTCCTTTGCGGCGGTCGACTTTCACTATTCTGCCTTCAAGACCTTTTAACGGTCCTTCGAGGACGTGAATTCTCGCATCGTCGGTGAAACTGACGGTGGACTTCTCCACGACCTCGCCGAAGGAAAGGAAGTGCATCAGCAGTCGCCGATCCGCATGAGCCAGTGGCTGCACGTCCTGGTTGTCGGGCAGGAAGCGCAGGAAACCGTCGGTTCGCCGCACCGTCCAGTAGGTCTCGAGACCAAGGGAGTCGCTCTCGACGAATACATACCCGGGAAAGATCGGGCTCATGACCTGGTGCGTACGACCACGCCGACGAATTGAGAGCCGCCGCCGCGGCCAAAGGATGCGCACCCTGTCTTCATCAATCGAAGGCCTCACGCGGCGCAGGAAGTGTTCTTCCTCGCCGGTTCGTACCTGCACCACAAAGTAATTCATCGGCATCGAGTTGGCAAACGGTATCACGGACCGGTGAAAGCTGCAAGATAGCGCCAAACCTGCCGAGACTAGTAGCACGCCGGGGGGCGCGCCGCCGGCAACTACACCACGCACGATGGAGAGGCGGGAGAAGCCGATGCGAACGGTACCAATGACAAAACCCTCACCGATACACAGGTTACTGCCGGCAAGAACGGAAGCAATGGCACAGCGGACACAAGAGATTGAAGGCCAGGATCCGGCACCCCGGGTTCCGGGGAACCGGGCGGTGCGGCGGCTGGGTACGGTCGCTGCCGGGGCCCGTCGTCTGTCGGCCGTGTTGCTGCTGCTCCTCGCCCCGGCGGTGGCCCAGGCGTATACGATCATGGCCTACGTATACGCGGTGGACGATTCCCACCACTACCTGCTCTCGGCGGTCGAGGCGGGCGTGATGGACGTGTTTTTCGACGCCGGTCATATTATCTTTAACGCAGGGACCTATGAGCGTGTCAGTGACTCCGAGACCCAGCTTCGCTACTGGGTGCGGAACACCGCTCGCACCGGGGGAGCGAGCCACGCAATCGAACTCAAGGTCAGCCTCAGCGGTGTGGATTCCGATTCCGGCGCGGAGGCGGCCGCAGAGTGGGTTGAGTATCGACTTACCCGTCTGGAGCCCGAAGAGGTAATCGCGCGCGGGAGGATCGAGGCGCCTGCCGCAGGAGAGCGAACTGCGCACGACAGACGCGCATTCCAGCTCGGCATCGAGGCCGGGCAAGCGGCGCTGCGTCGGTAAGGCCCCGGAGCAGATTGAGCGTAATTCCCGCGCACGTTTACGCCGACAATCAGAACGGGGGTTTGTATGATCAAACGGGTTATGCTCTGTACGGCATTTGCGCTCGCCATACTGGGATCGGTGGGTGCAAGTTCCGACTGGGAGGGATCCGCGGTCATCGGACGGTACGGAGCCTTTCCGTCCGAAGGCTACTATGGCGCTTCGAACTCTTTCTCGCGCAATAGCGTGGTAACCGTCACCAGTATTCACACTGGACGTTCGGTGGACGTCATAATTACGGGGCGGGTTTCGGAGCCGGGCGTATTCATAAGCCTTTCCCGGCAGGCTGCCGAGGAGCTTGGCATCGAGCGAATGGAACCGGTGCGGGTGCGCGTGAGCCCGTTGGACACAAGCATCGACCCGGTCATTATTCCCGACGCTGCGGAAGCTCGACCGTTCTCACGCGATCCGGATGTAAATCCCTTTGCGACGGCTGACGATCAGCCCCT
>PWMO01000431.1 GCA_003558175.1 Spirochaetaceae bacterium | reverse complement strand
CCGATCCGCAGCCGGGACGAACGTTGTGGGAGACTGTTTCGACACCCGGTTTTTCAACCGCTGGAGCGGACGCCCAGGTTTCCGGCGAGGGGGTGGGGCTGGACGTCGTGCGCTATTCCGTCGAACGCATAATCGGGGGCTCGGTGCAGCTGGAGTCTAAGCGCGGCAGAGGAACCACGTTCCGACTGCGGATCCCGACCGGCGAGCGACCGCTCACGGTGCTGGTGATCGAGGCCAACGGCCGGCACACCGCTATTCCGGCGGCTTACGTCTATGACGTGGTGGAAATTGATCGCTCGCGTGTGGTCCGCGGGGCTGACGGCGCACTGGAGTATCCGTACGCCGGAGAGAACGTCCCGCTGCGATCACTGCACGCCGGGGGTATCTCCGACGCCGACGGTACACTGCACGGTTTGCTGATGCAGGTAGGAAGCACATGGCAGATGATCGTTGTGCATCGCGTGGCCGGAACGGAGACCGTTCTGCGCGACGCAGCTGCGCGCGATCGGGTTTTCAGCCAGAGCGTAGACCGCTCAATACCGCTCTTCTTGCCGCTGCGCTACCTATAAACGCCCGAAACAGGCGGCGATACACCGCACGATGAAACAGCAGTTCCGGGTGGAACTGCACCCCTATGTAGAAGCGGCGCGAGCGGTCCTCGACCACCTGTATCACTCCGTTCGGTTCCCGACCGGTGACCTCCAGGCCTTCACCAAGGGCATCGATCGACTGGCGGTGCAACGAGTTCACCATGATGTCATCGGCGCCGACCAATCTGCCGATCAGCGACTCACGACCGAGCAGCATCTGCTTGCGGAACAGCGCGTGAGCCAGCGGATGATGCGGATAGCGGGCATTACGGTACGCCCGATGCACCGCCATGTGAATCGTTCCGCCATGGGCTACGTTCATCAGTTGCGCCCCGCGGCAGATCGCCAGCACCGGAATGTCGCGGCTCCAGGCGCGAGTGAGCAGCGAGAGCTCGAGCCGGTCGCGGGCGATATCGTAGCGGTGCAATGGCCGGGGAGTGCCATTGAACAGCACGGGCGAAATGTCCACTCCGCCCGACAGCAGCAGTCCGTCCAAAGGTGCTGAGCCGCCGCGACAGCGGACGCAGATCCGCCGTGGAGTTCCGCCCGACAGCCGCACCGCCGTGGCGAGCAATATGTACATGGGCGACAAACGACGTGCCGATGACGTGATGCCGATTATGGGCCGCTCCGCCATACTGCCCCTCTCACCGGTTGCTGATCTCGGGCGGCAGTTTCCTGTGCCGGATCAGCGACGCCAGAATAAACATGACGCCGAGCACAATGAACGGATCGTCACGGTAGAAGAGATCGTTCTTGGCGCTGCGTCCGTCTTGAATGATCGCGCGCAGCGTGGCGGCCGTCTCGCGAAACGATGCCTTGCCTTCGAGCGAGTGGCCCAGCAGCTGAAAGGCGTCTTTCACCTGATTATTCTCTATCTTCTGCCACGCTTCGCGCCAGGTTCTTCTCAGAGTTTCAAAACGGCTCTCACCCACGGTGGCGTCTCGAATCGCGCCCAGCAGCCAGAGTCCGGGGATTTTGGTGCGCTTGCCGATTTCGATGTAATCGGGCTCCGGAGCGTGGCCGGTTACGGTAAGCTGATAGAGCAGCCAGGGGAAGTCGATTCCCGACTCAACCGACTGAAACAGTCCGGCCCAGAAGCGAGGATTTACCTCCAGCAACAACGGCTCCATCTCGGCGGTTCCGTCCCAGCGGAAATCGAGTTCGGCAATTCCGTTCCACCCGAGCGGGCCGAGCAAGCGGCGGGCGATCTCCAGAAAGCGATTGTCGTCTACCGTTTCTCGAACGATGCCGGCGCCCGAATCGGCAGGGAACTTCTGCAGGTTGCGGTACGCCATACTCCCCCGCAACGTCCCACGCTCGAACAGCACCGTCAGGCAGTAATCGTCTCCGGGGGCGAGCTGCTGAACCAGCGCCGCCCCGTAGCGATCCGCTCGATAGCGCTTCCAGCGTTGTCGCAGCTCGGCCGCTGTGTGACACGTCTCGATGCCGCGCCCTCCCACCTGATCGGGCGGCTTTATCAGCACCGGGAATTGCATTGCGCCGATGGCAGCTTCAAGATCCGCCGCCGCAGTCGGTTCCCAGGTACGGGGGATGGGGATCCCCAGGCGGACGGCGGTTTGAAACAGATTGTTCTTGGGATGCACCCCCTGAATTGCGTCGAACGGCGGGGCGGCAACCGCGATGTGCGGCTCGAAGCGGTCACGGTAGCGGGCGATGATTTCGGTTTCACGAAACACCGGCATGAGAACGTAAGGGCGGTTGTCCTGCGGCTTGTGTTTGCGGATCCTGGCTACCAGATCGTCAACAAACGCTTCCGGATCACTGTCCACCGGCGCGTGCACGAACGTCTTTCGTACGTAACGGGAGAAGGAGAGCACGGTCAGCTCAACGTCATCGCATCCGATGACCTCAACTCCTCGTTTGCCAAGCGAGTGTGCGATGACCAGCGACATCAGGCTGCGGCCGTACGTCACAATTACGCGCGCCGGCGCAGGGCTGCCTTGACGGTTTCTCGGGCTGTCTGGCTGTGGCATATCGGTGGCTAAAACATACAAAGAAAGCCTGCCCGGAGTAAAGCGTTTGCAGTGGTGCCGATTCTGTTGTTGCACACCAGATCGCGCGGCGCGCCCGTTGAGCTACCCCTGTTCTGGTAACCCATCTGGCGGCCTGCCGGGCGACAACTGCGTCTGCTGCAGCTGTGGCCGCGGAAAGGCAATCTCCACCTCAAACCCGTCTCCGGGCTTGTATGTCATTCGGCCCGCGAGCTGGAACTCCACTACGCTGGTAACGATGAGGCTCCCCAGTCCGCGTTGCCCCGTCTGCCTGCCGGCGCTAATCCCGACGCCGTCGTCACGGTAGCGCAGGACGAGCTGGTCGCCGCGTGTGTCATCGGAGGTTACGGCAAGCTCGATACGGATTGTTCCGCCGCGGCCGTTGGGAAACGCGTGGCGCACGCTGTTGGTTATCAGTTCGTTGAGGATGATCCCAAGCGGCACGGCCGCCTCGAGCGGCAAGGACAGAGCCCCCGCGTGCACTTCGGTCCGGACATATCCCGGTCTTGCACCGCCTCCGGCGTTCGAGTTCTGCGCCAGGTGATCGGCCAGTTCGCGAATATAGCTGCCGGCATCGATGCAGGAGAGACTCTCCGACTCGCAGAGCTTCTCATGAGCCATTGCCATACTGAAAATCCGGTTTCCCAGGTCGGCAAACGCGGTGCGCATCCGTTCGTCATCGGTGGTTGTCGACTGCAGGTTCATGAGACTGATGATGACCTGCATGTTGTTCTTGGTACGGTGGTAGAGCTCGCGCAGCAGAGCGTTCTTCTCTTCCACCGCATGCAGCAGCTCGCGCTCGGAACGGTCGCGCTGCTCCTCGTGCTGTTGCAGCCGTGACGCCATGCTGTTGAACGCCGTGGCAAGCGGCGCGAACTCGGTGAGAGTCCCCTGTGCATCAGCGCGAACGCTGAGATCGCCGCCGTGAATCCGCTGCAGCGAATTACTGAAGGCAGCTACCGAGCGGCCGACCGCCCGCCGGGTGACCAGGTGCGCAACCAGCAGCAGCAGCAGAATTGCCGCCAGTTGCGAGGCGAGCGTCCACGAGAAGGCGCGCTGCGCCTGCTGCAGCGCGCTCTGCTCCGGTACCAGCACCAGCGTGTAGGCAAACGGTGAATTGAGTGCTGCAACATCCGATGCTGCAAACGCGGCAATATGCCCCGCGTACGAAAACTTGCCTGAACTGCCGGTCAACGCCGCGTGCAACCGCCGGTGGGCGCTGCTGCCCACCCCGAAAGTTCTGTTGTCCGGGTAGTACCGGGTTCCGTCAAATCTGTGCGCCGAGAGCACAACGCCGAAACGATCAACCGAAACCACCAGGGTATCCTGCGGCGGCGTCTCGACGCCGTCAATGCCGCTCTCAAGGCCCTGCAGCGAAACCATGGCTACCATGGCCCCGATGACCACGCCACCACGATCGGCCCGTATCGGGTAGGCCAGCGCAAGGCCGATCCCGTCCGCTGAGCGCCCGTAGATGAGTTCGCCAACGGTGAAACGCTCCGAGGAAAGCGCTTCGCGCACGTGGAGGCGGTCCGAAAGGTCGACCGGCGGCTGGTCAAGGTAACCAGGCGAGCTGCTGCCGACCATGACACCCTCTCCGTTGACAAACCCGACACTGACGTACTGCGGCCGATCGGCAATTGCCTCGGCAACCAGCTGAGAGCCGGCCTCCGCGTTCAGGGAGCGTACTTCCGACGTCACTGCAAGCGCAGAGAGCAGGGAGTGGGCTGAGCAGATGAGGTCGGACCGTCGGCGGCTGAGCGAGCCGGCAAGTGAGAGCGCCTCATTCTCTGCGTGTCGCGCCTCGGACCGGGTCCAGGTGTAGCCGAGCAAAAACAGCAGCACCACCGCCGGCAGTGCGGAACAGAGAACCACCAGGTAGATGCGCTGTGTCAGGGAGAGACGGGTGCCGGATCGGAGTGTCATTTCATCGACAAGTATATCACGCATAAATGAAAAGTCAAATATAATAAATATACACGTAGCATGCGAAACGGCGCTACGTGCCAGGCGGTACACGAGCAACCGGGGCGTGAAACGCGGTGTGCCCGAAGTCTATGTGGGTTCATCTGGCTCTATTCGGCTTCACTCGGGCGCCAGTTCGATCAATGAGTCGATATCCAGCACCTGCACGGTGCCGCGGTCGTAGCGGATTATGCCGGCTTCGGCCAGTTCGCCGAATACGCGCGAGAGCGCCGGCCGCGTTACGCCCATGATCTCCGCCATTGTCTGGCGCGAATGCGGCAGCTCGAGCGTGCGCGTGCCGAGGCGGTCGCACAGATCGAGCAGGTACTCGGCAACCCGTTCACGAATGGTTGCCAGGCGTGACAGCCGCAGTTTGTCCGCCAGCGTTGCGAGCCGGTCGGAGACTTCGTCAAGATAACCGCGCAGAAACCGCTCATGATCCCGGCACAGCTGCAGTACCGTAGCGCGAGGGATGCGCAGTATTTCACTGTCGGCGGTCAGGACGATCGAAACGGGCAGGGTAGTATCGTTGCCGAACAGAAGCGCGGGGGCCAGCACGCAGGGTGCCCTGTGTTCCGCTACGGCGTAGTTCTTGCCGCGGTATGAACTCATCTCACTGCGCGCAGCTCCGGACAGCAGGCAGATCAGGCGGTCGTACTGGTCGCCGCGAAACGCCATGATCGCTGAACGGCGATGGCGACTGAAACCGTAATGGCTCTGCTGCAACTGCCGCTCGAGGTCGGCCACGGGAACCGCGGCGAACATGTCGCACGCCCCCAGCCGCTCCGCGAGCTCGCGTACTTCTAACGAGGGAGAAAAGTGTTGTGATCGCTGCTCTGGTAACATTTGATACCGCCGGGACGCATTGGAATGCGTTATGTTGAAGCTGAAAATCGAGAACACATCTGTCGATTCAGCACAACGTGGAGGAATAGTACAATGAACATGTTCTGTTGGCAATGCCAGGAAACGGCCAGGAACGAAGGCTGCACGGTGCGCGGCGTATGCGGCAAGGAGCCGGAAACCGCCAACCTGCAGGATCTGCTGACCTTTCTGCTGAAGGGCATCGCGTTTTACGCCAGGATTCTGGCGCGCCGCGGCGAGGCCATCTCTTCTGCCGGTCTGTTCTGCATGCAGGGAATGTTTGCCACAATCACCAATGCAAACTTCGACAATAGCCGATTTCTCACACTGATTGAGCAGGCGCTCCAGCTGCGCGACCAGCTGAAGCAGCGCTGCGGTTCGGATCTCCCTGACGTCCTGCCTGAAGCGGCCACCTGGACCGGCAGCCCGGAAGCGTACCAGGAACAGGCGCGTCGCGTGGGTGTTCTCGCTACCGAAAACGAGGACATACGCTCACTGCGTGAGACGATTATCTACGGCCTGCGCGGGATTGCGGCCTACGGCGATCACGCTGCGGTACTGGGGCGCGAAGACGAGGCGATTCACCGCGGACTGGTCGAGCTGCTGGCTGCCACTACCGACGACGACAAGAGCGTCAGTGATCTGGTTCAGCTGGTGCTCGAGACCGGACAGCTTGCGGTCAAGACCATGGCGTTGCTCGACAGCGCCAACACCGGAGCGTACGGCAACCCGGAGTTCACCGAAGTCAACATCGGCGTGCGCGACAATCCGGCAATTCTCATTTCCGGGCACGACCTGCGCGATATGGAAGAGCTGCTGCAGCAGACCGAAGGCACCGGCATTGACGTCTATACGCACTCGGAGATGCTGCCGGCCAACTATTACCCGGCGTTCAAGAAATACGAGCATTTTGTCGGCAACTACGGCAACGCCTGGTGGAAGCAGGACCGCGAGTTCGAGAGCTTCAACGGTGCAATCCTGATGACCACCAATTGCATAACCCCGGTGCGCGACTCGTATCGCGACCGGATTTTCACTACGGGCATGGCCGGCTACCCCGGCGTGCCGCATATCGCCGACCGCGAAGACGGCAAACCGAAGGACTTCGGCCCGGTGATCGAGCGCGCGCGGCGGTGCAAGAGCCCGACCGAGATCGAGTCCGGTAGCATCGTTGGGGGATTTGCTCACGCGCAGGTGATCGCGCTGGCGGATAAGGTTGTCGAGGCAGTTAAGAGCGGCGCCATCAAGCGGTTTGTGGTAATGAGCGGCTGTGACGGCCGGCAGCGCGGACGCAGCTACTTCACCGAGGTGGCCGAAGAACTGCCGCAGGACACGGTGATCATGACTTCAGGATGCGCGAAGTATCGCTACAACAAGCTCAACCTCGGAGCGATTGACGGCATACCGCGGGTGCTCGACGCGGGGCAGTGCAACGACTCGTATAGTCTGGTGGTGATCGCGCTCAAGCTGAAAGAGGTCTTCGGTCTTGATGATATCAACGATCTTCCCATCTCGTATGATATT
>PWMO01000193.1 GCA_003558175.1 Spirochaetaceae bacterium | reverse complement strand
GCCCGCCGGAGGCCTGGGTTATGTCGTTTCCGGCAATCTCGCTAATGCCGGTCTGTTCCATTAGCTCTGCTGCCCGTTGTTCAACCTCACGACGGGTACGGTTCCCGCACAGGTATCCGGAGAGCACGATGTTGTCAAAGATAGAGAGGTTCTTCAGCAGATGGATCTGCTGAAAGATGAAGCCCATGTTGGTCAGCCTGATCCGGGCAAGTGCGGGCTCAGGAAGTAGCGACAGTTCCACGCCGTTAAAGCGGACGCTACCCGACGTCATCCGGTCCATTCCGCAAATGTTGTAGAGCAGAGTCGATTTCCCTGAGCCGGACGCCCCCATCACCACAACAAACTCTCCCCGCTCGATGGTGACGTCCACGGCCTTCAATACCGGCAGTCTGTTGTCCTTGCCCAGAACGTAGTGCTTCGTCAGCTGTCTGGCTTCGATGACCGTGGTGGTTGGTTGTGTTGTCTTCATTCAGTTCCTCCGTGGTTTTCTATTCGTTTCATTCAACGATAGTAGTAGCGATACTGGTATCTCGGATTCGCGAGACGCTCGCCAGCGTCGTCAAGACGACCGCGGTTGCGAGCACGAGGGGGAGTATCAGGTATGCATACACTGGGCGGATCACAAACCGGATCTGGGCCGCGCCCATGAAGGCCCACACTACGCCCAGCGCCTTTTCGCCGACCGTGTTGGAAAACACCGTACCGGCGACGACGCCGATCGCCAGCAGCGCCAGGGCCATGGTCTGATACTGGAGCTGTATCTGCCGCAGCGAGAACCCAAGGCTTTTCATGATTGCGATGCGCGAGCTGTCCTTGATCAGCACCATCTTCAGAAGAAGCGCAGTGATCAGAATCGCAACAGCGAGCCCGATCAGAATGGCCGCCCACACCACACCGCCAAGTTGTGCGATGGTGTGGCCCAAGGTTTCGTCGATGTACCCGTCGATGTCGGTAACCCGTGCGGGATGGAAGCGCTGCGAGTACGCTGCGGCCTTTTCGGCAACGTCGATACCCGGCTGGACATTCGCGATGAGTGAGTACCAGAGAACCGATGCGTCATCGTACGGCAGCCGGGCCTTTGCGGTTCGGCCGCCGTTGGTGACGTCCTGGTAGATGCCGCTGACCGTCATCGTCCGCTTTTCTCCGTCGACCAGTAACACCAGCGAGTCGCCGACCGTCCGGCTCAGATCTCTGGCGCTCAGGACCGAAAGCGCGATGTGGTTCCCCGCATACGGTGCCGATCCACCGACAAACTCCAGGGGAAAGCGCGAGAAATCGCCGGTCTCGATTGCAATGCTTTCCCGCGTTCCGCCGTTGCCAACCAGGGTGAACCGGGCTGTCACGAGCGGCGAAAACCGCGCGATGTCCGGATCTGCGGCGACGGTAGCGACCATCTCGTCGAACCGCGACTCAACGAGGTCGGTCTGCCGGAGGTCGATTCGGATGTCGCTGCGGCTGATGCCCATGTAGGAGATCAGCGACGGATCGTTCATGGTCGAATGGAAGTGAAACGGCATGAGGATGATCGCCGAACATACGGCGAAGATTGCGACCACAAGTACGAAGAGCTTCGGCCGCTGCGCCACATCGCGTACCCCAAGAACCAGGTTCACGCCCGCCCGTCTGCCGGCTCGCAGGGGCAGCACTCCCACGCGGCGAAGGTGGCCTCCAACTGCACCGCTGCGCAACGCGGCCACCGCACTGACGTGGTGAATCCGGCGCAGAATCAGCCCCGCCGTCACTACTACCATGGCGCATACCAGAGCGGCCGCGACCATCGGCATCGCCTGCAGCACCAGGGGCGGCTCCGCGGCGCCCAGAAACGCCGTGACATTCGCGGTCAGCGCGGGCATTGCCGCCAGCGACAGCAGATATCCGCCGAGCGACGCCACTCCGCCCAGGGCCACGTACTTCACCAGACAGACCCGTCGGATGTCGCGACGGCACATTCCGATCGCCTTCATCACGCCAATCTCGCGGTAGTCCTCCTCAATGTTCGACACGATAGTGAACCGCAGACAGAACAGCGCAATCAGCATCAGCAGGATACTCAGCACAACGACCACTGCGGCCACCAGACCGTCGGTCAGCGCGTTGAAGACGCGAAAGATGCGGTGGTCGACCGACGGACCGCGATCGGGGAGCTCCGCCTCGGTGTATGCGGCGGCCAGCTCGCTCGTCCGGGTCGGATCGGAAAGGCGGAACTCGATCAGGTACTCCGTGTCGGGAAGATTGTCGCGCAGCTGCGAGTAGTCCGACGGGTGCACCAGAAAGCGCTTGGAGTGAATGACCGACGGATTCATCTGCGCGTCGCGGACAAATCCGACAATCCGGAAGTCGCGCACGAACGAGGCGGTATCGATCCGCACCTGGTCGCCGACGTGCAGTTCGCGTGCGTCGCGGTAGTAGAGCGGCACGCCGATCTCCCCCGGCGCCGGGAACATCGGTCGGTTCTCGCCGTCGAGCAGGAAGTCGAACCGTTCGTTCTGGACCACGAAGCTGATATCCATGACGGCGTTGTCCTCAGTCGATGCCCAGTTGCCCAGCGTCAGGTGGGATCCGTCCACCGTGATCATCTCGACGATCTGGTGCTCATCCACCAGAGGATTCGCCGCCGCCCACGCAGCCACACCGTCCTGGTCAAGCTCTCCGGCGTGCATCTGCACCAGGTGAGGAACCTTTGACTGCTCGAACAGTGCGTCCAGTGAGGTTGCCAGCTGCACGATGAGCCCGGCGCCGCCCGTCAGCAGAAAGGCCGACATTGTCACCAGCGCACAGATCACCAGGTTGATGATCCGGTTGCGTAGCAGATCCCGTTTCAGAATTCGGAAGAAAAGTGCCTTCACGATTGTACCGCCTCCTTCGCGTGCGGAACCTGTCCGCCGGATGACAGCGAGCCCGCGGCAAATCCTGCAGCCACGGCCAGCCCGATTCCCGACAACACCAGCATCAGCGCCATGCCGCGCCCGTTGCCGCTTCCGATGACCCGACCAACCGACGTGGCCAGCCGCCCTCCGTCCGCCATCAGCGGTGTGAACAGACGGTCGGCCAGAAACCCGGAGAGCGCGTACGCGGCAACAAACCCCAGTTGCGACAGAAACCCGATGATTCCCCATGCGCGTCCCTGCACCTCGTTGGGGATGCGGGTGCGGATCAAGACGTCGGCGCACGCGTTGATCACCGGCAAGGTGCAGAAGAACAGAAAGAACGAGGCGGCAATAACATCGATCCTGGTCGCCATTCCCATGGCCGAAAGGAACAGGCCCGCCAGCATCAGCGCCAGTATCAGAAACGCGTTGTGACTCCTGGAGATTCCCACGGCGCCCAGAACCGCACTGCTGACGAGCATTCCCGATGCACTGAACGACTGCACGAAGCCCAGCGTGCGCTCATCGATGATGGCGAGCAGCATGGGTGCACAGAGCGTCTGCAGCACCCCCAGGAAGAGGGTCGTCAGACTCATCAGCGCCACCACCGCCATCACACGCCGATCGGTGTGTATGGCCCGCCAGCCCTGCTTCAGCTGTGCGAGCGCTCCGTCGCTGTTCGTGCTGCCGACGACCCCGCGGGAGGGATCCAGGGGCCGCCCGATAGACAGGGCGGCCACCACGGCGATCGCGAAGGTCGACAGATCGATGAGCAGAATGGGGACCAGCCCCCCCGCGGTGAGCAGGAGTCCGGCCAGCATAGGCGAGACCAGGTGCTGCGCCGACGAAGCAAGCTGCACCAGTGCGCTTGCGCGGGAATAGTGCTCTTCCGGGAGCAAGTCGGTGACCGATGACTTGTACGCAGGGTTCTGCAGTGCAACGAAGACGGAGCTGACCGCTACGCCCCCGTAGATTCTCCACGGAGCCAGGGTACCCGCGAGCACCGAAAACAGAATGAAGAACACCCCACAGGCAGAGCCGAGATCGCCCAGCACGATCAGCATCCTCCGGTCGAAGCGGTCCGCAAGAAGACCGCCGAGCGGTCGGAGAAGGATCGCAGGCAGAAAGAGACAGAGCATCACCGTCGCGACCGCCGCCACGGCTTGCGTCTGCCGGTAGATGTGAACCGCGAGGGCGAAGGCGGTCATCCCGTTCCCCAGGCTTGATGTCAGCTGTCCCGCCCAGACGATGAGGAAGGTTTGCAGCGGGCTCCGCCCACGTGGGTCGAGGCGGTCAGCGGCCATTGCGTATTCCTCCCAGGGGGTAGAGTGCACGCGCGGCAACGAACCATCCGTCGCCCGCGGACGTTGAAGCGCTCTCGCGGTACCGAATCCGCGAATCGAAGACGTAGCCCCCGGAGAGCGTCAGCAGCGTCAGGTCCAGCGTGCCGAACAGTGCGTAGTAGTGCAGCTCCAGCGCCTCGTCCTCGGCCTCGCGTGCAAACTCGAATGCGTCACTTCTGATACCAACCGCCACGCCTGCAAGGTCGCCCAGATGGTGGTCCGGCGTGAAGAATCGGTAGACCAGCGCCGTCTCGAACAACAGGTCACGTTCGTCGCGCAGCTGATCGATTCGCGACTCCATGGTCGCCCGCAGGCGGCTCTGTGGCGCGAGCGTCAGGTTAAGGTTGGGCCCGGTGACAAAGTCCAGGTTCGCGTTCAACAGCCGGGATTCCCAGCCCGCGCGTACGAGCGGAACCGGAAATAGCGGCCAGGGATCCCCGCCCGGTGTCTCGACGCCAAGATCGGTGAAAGCGAGCCCGCCTCCGAGTACCAGCGAGAATCGCGGCCGTTGCACCACCTCGTACCCGTAGACCGCCGCCGCCTGGAAGGTGCGTATACCGCCAACCACCGGGCGATCCGACTCGCTCTTGAAGAACCCGAGGTACCGATGGCGGTCGCTTCGCCCTTCGGCCATCAGTTGGATTGAGTGGTACGTGTCGGGGTAGTCAAACTCAAGGTCCCGCTCGAACATATGCCGGCTGTACATGCCGGCCAGTACCAGACTCTCGCCGGCAACAATCACCCCGGCGCCGGGTGAGTGCACCGTCTGCGACTCAAGCCAGAGCAGCTGGTACCGGGCGAGGGGAATGACCTGAAGTCCGGAGTCGGCCGGCAGTGCCGGCGCGGTCCAGAACAGGATCGGCGCCGCAAGCAGCGCGATCGGAATATACGGCGTTGAACGAATCATCGGTTCCTCCACAGATCGTGACGTGATGGACTAAGCGTAGATCCAACGCGGTGGAAGCGAAATCGAACAAACGTCGTGTTTTGCCGAAAACGGCCTACGATCTTCGTCGTAGCGTGATGAAAAGTGAGCTGAAAACGGTTGAGGTGACGGTGCCGCTTGCCCGGGATCAGCCCCGGAGCCTGTTCAGGAGCTCGACACGGCTACCGGCTCCCACCTTCTGGTACAGGTTGTAGATGTGGGTGCGTACGGTCGCCGGAGAGATACCGAGTTCGGCGGCGATCTGCTTGTTGGCCATCCCTCGGGCAATCAGGACCGCGATCTCGGCCTCGCGTGCGGAGAGGTTGAGCATCCGCCGCCGCTCGGCGGGCACCGAATCCATGATCGGCTCTCCCGAACCGCTCGGTCTGAACAACCGGATAGCGGCACTCATGGAGACGAGGTTGAGTGACAGATAGAGCAGTTGGTCCAGCGAGATTGTCGGCAGCCAGGGCAGCCTGGCACTCTCCACGGCAAACTCGACGAGCCCCGCCGGCGCAAAGACCAGCGCCCAGAGCCCGTACCCGCGGATCAGCGGCCGGATCGCGTCGGGCTCATCGGGGTTGATGGGCCCCCTCGCCGTAAACCCGAACTTGGCCAGGGCGAGCGCCACGAGGATGTGCCCGAAGAGCGCCCACGCCTGCGCGGGGCCAAATCGGTCATCCGCCACCTGCGCCGTACCGCCGGCCGTGTCGGCGCCAAACGCCACGAGCAGTGCTGCGTTGGTCAGCGTCCAGAGAATGACCAGCGACGCAAGAACCTCCATCAGTGTCGGCCGGAACCCCCGGCGTTTTCGCGGCAGCCGCATTCTATGAACCAGCACGCCGCCGGTCACCCACACCGCCGAGTTCAGCAGCGCGAGCACCACGCGCAGCGCCACCGCAGTAGCGCCGGAGATTCCTGAGGGCAGTCCCGCGAGATAGAAGTACACCGCGATCAGCCCCATTCCCACCAGGAAGAGCGACTGGAACACCATTAGCGTGCCCAGGAGCCGGCTCTGCAGTCGCACCTTCAGGAGCGTCAGCGCGGTGATCCCCATGAAACCCGTTGCAAAGAAGAGAACATAGAACACAATCAGTACATGCTGCATCGGCGCCCCTACGGTTGGCTCAGTTGGCGAAAAGTATACCACAACCGGAGCGATCCGCATCACCGTACAGTATCCGAAGGCCGGTTGTCTGCCCTCGATTTCCGTCGTGTTGCTTCACGGACCGAGGGAACCTGCCGGTGCCCGGCGTTCCCATTTCTTGCGGGTCTCCGGAGCATTCTTCATCAATGGTGCTATCGCGCAGCCCTGCCAGGGGCTTTCCGGATCAGGCGATCTGCCTATCAACTCACCGTGGTCAGCATGCACCCGGCTCCAGTACGCGGACCTCGGGTTTCACGTCGGGTTTGTGTTATGCTCGTGCGGCACGATGCCGTGCTTCAGCCTCCGCCTTGAGTGCCGTGACGCTCTGCTCCAGCGTCTGTGAAAGCATGCGCGTCATCGCGCCTTGGAACAGCTTCACGATGAACCCCTCGAACGACTCGCCGGTGCGGACGAGCGTGGCGTCGTCTCTTTCCTCGAACTCCCACACGTTAGTCGCTCGGATCCCGAGTGTACGGCCCGACCACGAAATTCGCCGCGGATGAACCAGCCCTCAAGCCTGGAGACTATTTTTGTGCCGTTCGCCACCCAAACGAAGGCAGTGTCCACCGCAACGTCGCCTTTCGGCTCTATCCTGGAAACACCCTTGTTCCAGGTCGGCCAGCTGGGTACACTTCGTGCGGCGCTTGAACCCGAGCCACTCACAGGCCTACAATGCAGCCATGGC